>JALYLT010000307.1 GCA_030774095.1 Chloroflexota bacterium | reverse complement strand
CGCCGGCGAGCTCATCCCGCGCCTGCGCATCGGCGATCTCGAGATCGACGTGCTCAACCGAAAGGTGCTCGCCGGAGAACACGAGCTGCACCTCACCTCGCTCGAGCAGGCACTGCTCTACCTGCTCGCGGCGAATGCCGGGACTGTCCTAACGCGCGAACAGATCCTCGACGCGCTCTGGGGCACGGACTTCGTGATCGAGAGCAACGTCGTGGACCGGCACGTCAAGGCGCTGCGAGCGAAGCTTCACGACGACTGGCACAAGCCTCGTTACATCGAGACTGTTCCGGGCACGGGCTATCGATTCATCACCGGTGTCCGAGGCGCCCAGGACAACTGACGCCGTCGAGCGTGGATCGAGCGGATCTGCCAAAGGGCGCGAGCGTTACGCCCACAGGCCCCTGTGACGCAGGCTCGTGCACGCAACTATGCCCTTCCTCTGGGTGCGCAAGCGAGATTCTGAAAGGTCCAGGGTACGCTCCGGGGGTGGCGCACTATCTATTCAACTTCGTGAAGGAGGACGCAGCGAAGGGGCCAGCGCTGCTCGAACAGGCCGCTGGGTTCCTGCGGGTCAGGATGTGGGGCATCGACGCAGACGAGCCGCACCGCAACGCTCTTGCCTCCGGCGACCTCATCCTCATCTATCTGGGCGCACCCGAGCGGGACTTCATCGGCCGCGCCGAGCTTGCCTCAGCGGTCCATGATTGGACACCGTCCGAGGCACAGGTCTACCCGGGCGATTCCCCTAGCGGAGTGTTGCTGGCTCAGGTCGAGGAATGGGACCCGCCCGTACCGATGAATACCGTGCTGTCGCAAATCGACCCGGCAGGGAATGCCAAGGCCGACTTCCAAGCGGGCGTCGTTCGGATCACCGCTAACGAATATGAGACCGCCCGCGCCGTGGCGGCCGGACGTGCGCCCTCGACTGACTGATCTGGACGGCGCTAGCCTCGCGTTGGTGTCCTCGACACGCTCTGCACGCCGCCCGAGCAACGCCCAATCCGAGCGCGGGGCCTTATGCTCCGGCGGCCGCCGGCCGAAAGTCTGGCGAGTTCAGCGGAACGTGTGAGGCCCGAATGGACACCCTGACCCTCGTGATTGTCATCCTCGTGATTTTGGCTGTGCTCGGATACTTTGGGCGAGGCCGGTTCCGGTCCTAGCGCAGGCCTCAGACCTCGTCATGACCCCGAGGTCAGACACATCGGATAAAGCGGAATGGCGAAGGTCGTGGAAGCGGATCAGCACGTTCGCCGCCGAGCCGTGGTCTGCGGGCGCGTGCTTGGCGGGATCGTGGGGCCGTTGACTTAGGGCACCTTAGGAGTACCGTCGCTCGCGCGCACGCCTCGCGCGGCGAGCGCGGTCACGCGGAGGAATGGGAAGTGTTTGTTCCCCGATCTGCCTCGATCGCCCTTACGTTGGTACTGGTCGCGCTCTTCGCGAGCGGAGCCACGGCCGCGGCCGCGGACCTCCCGAGGACCCATCCCGCTCACTCGATGGCCTCCGTCGGCGATTCGATCACGCGCGCGTACAACACGTGCGCTTCGGCGTTCGTCGATTGCCCTCCGAACTCTTGGTCGACCGGGACCAGCGTCTCGGTCAACTCTCATTACAACCGACTGCTCGCCGCCAACCCAGCGATCGCCGGCAAGAACTTCAACGACGCCGTCAGCGGCGCGAAGATGGCCGATCTCAACGGGCAAGTAACGACGGTGAACGCGCGCGGCGTGCAGTACGTCACGGTCCTGATGGGCGGCAACGATGTGTGCACCTCGTCCGAGTCCACGATGACGAGCGTCGCGGACTTCGCGAGCCAGTTCCAGACGGCTATGAGCACGCTCACGAGCGGTTCCCCGAAGGCGAAGATCTTCGTCGCCAGCATCCCGGATGTATCCAATCTCTACGCGGTCCTCAAGGACAACATCAGCGCACGATTCATCTGGGCGCTGTTCCAGATCTGCCAATCCATGCTGGCGTCGCCGCTCTCGACCGAGCAGTCGGATGTCGATCGACGAGCGCGGGTCACGCAACGGAACGTCGACTTCAACACGGCGCTCGCGACGATCTGCGGGCAATACGTGAACTGCAAGTTCGACAACAACGCCGTCTTCAACTTCAAGTTCCAGGCGACGGACGTCTCGACCCGGGACTACTTCCATCCGTCGCTGAGCGGGCAGAAGCGGCTCGCGTGCGTGAGCTGGGGTGCCGGATACTGGCCACCGGCCGTTCCGGAGGTCTGCTGAGCAACTGGGGCAGGCCGGCGGCAAGCTCGTTGGGGCCGACCTCACCCTCGGTCCGTACGATGCGGTCATCTGAAAAAGCCTCGGCTGATCCGGCTCGACAGCGCAGCCGTGCCGGCCTGACGCCGCTTGCTACGGACACCATCGGCGGCGTCGGCCGGGCGCGTCGGGTCAGTCGTCCGGTCGGAAATGAAGCTGCAGTTCCTCTCTTATAGATGTGGTGCGGGACCGCAGGGACCGGGCGGGAGCGACCCCAGCACGTCCGCGACGTCAGCCACCAGCGTGCGGGTATTGGGGTCGCCGATGGTGTCCGGGCCGCCGAGCCCACCCTCCAGTTGGTTGACGAGCGCCCCCAAGATGTTCTCGGCCGCGCAGAAGTTGGCGCGGTCGGTGGCTGCCATCGCCGCGTCGACCTTGGCCAGCAGCGAGCTCTGGAGAACGGACGGCGCGAGCGTCTCGATGTCGTCGATCAGCGTTAGCCAGCAACCACCGCATTCTCGGGGAGATGGTGGAGGTCCCGTCCGCTCGGTGATGACGACCGCTGCGGCCGGGGTCGCCGAGCCGAGGAAGAGCGCGATCAGCACGAGCGGGAGCGCGAGTCGGAATCTACGGTTCATAGGTTGCTCCTTTCGTCGCGGCGGGCGGCTGGGCGCCCGCCGGACGTTCCGACAAACTAGCAGGCGCTCAGCGCTCCTTACAAAGGCGGCCGCAGCCCTCCGGTCACTCGGGCGATGCGACCGACTCGTGCTCCCAGAGCTGGCGCATCTCGTCAGAGCGCCCGAGGAGATCGTCGAGCGTCCCCTGCGCCTCGACGCCTCCATCCTTTAACACGATGATCCGGTCCGCGCGGCGCAGCGCGGGCCGGCGGTGTGACACCGCCAGGATCGTCGCCGCGCGGTCGTTCGACTCGGGTCCGTCGAGCAGGCGCTCCCACAGCGTGCGCTCCGTCTCCACGTC
>JALYLT010000306.1 GCA_030774095.1 Chloroflexota bacterium | reverse complement strand
CCTCGGGTCCGACGCACGCGACCACCGTCACGCTCACGGTGACCGCTCCGGTACCCGATGACTTCTCGATCAGCGCCGCGCCATCCGGCCGGACGGTGGTCCAGGGCCAGAGCACCACCTACACGGTCGACACGCAGGTCACCTCGGGCTCGGCGCAAACGGTGAGCCTTTCGATCGGCGCGCTACCAACGGGCGCGAGCGCGACGTTCTCGCCGGCCTCGATCGCCGCTGGGCAGAGCTCCACGTTGACGGTCGCGACCACGGCGAGCGCCGCCACCGGCGTATTCACCCTGACGATCACCGGCCAGTCGGCCGCGGGACCGACGCACTCTACCTCCGTCGCGCTCGAGATCACGGCGACGTCCGCGACCGGACCGACGATCGGCGTCAGCTGGAACGGCCAGTCCGAGGCCGACCTCGCGCCGCCCGATCCCACGGGGGCGATCGGCCCGAACAGCTACATCGAGCTCATCAACCTTCGCTACGGGATCTACGGACGCGACGGCAGGGTGCTCAACGAAGGCGACCTCGGTGCGCTCACGCGGTTCCCGGTCAACGAGCTTACGGATCCCCAGATCGTCTGGGACCCGACGTCGCGTCTCTTCTATTACCTCGTGCTCGACGTCTACACCTCGCAGTACGCATTCGGTTACAGCAAGAGCCCGGATCCGCGCTCCGCGGACGACTTCTGTCACTACTCCGTCGATGCCTTCTACAGCTCCTTCTACACGCCCGACTATCCGAAGATGGCCGTGACGCAGGACTTCGTCCTCGTCGGCGCCAACGTGTTCCTGCTGCTGTCCTTCTATGTCGGGTCGGACGTCGACTGGTTCCTCAAGCCGACGAACCCGATCTGCCCCGCGCAGCTCGGCGCAGGCGCCGTCTTCAGCGACCTGAAGAACGCGAACGGCACACAGACCTCTACGCCCGAGCCCGCGGTCAGCGCGGACCGGACGTCGGGCGGATGGGTCGTCGGATCGGCCGACGTGGGCACCGGTAGCGCGAACTTCCTCAGCCTCTTCAAGGTGACGAAGAACGCGCAGGGCTACGCCGCTCTCAGCGCGGCGACGCCGATCACGGTTGCCTCGTATCAGATGCCCGCGAACGCGCCGCAGAGCGGTACGACCCAACGCCTCGACACGATGGACACGCGACTGACCCATGCGGTCGCCGCCTACGACCCGCGGATCGGATCGACCGCGGTCTGGACCGCGCACACCGTGTTCGGTGGCGCGGGAGCCGAGGCGCGTTGGTACGAGATCGGAACGGGTGGAGCGCCGCAGGTCTCGCAGAGCGGGACGGTCAGCGACTCCGACCTCTACGTCTTCAATGGAGCGATCTCGCCTGACCGCGCGGCAGATGATGCGACTGATGCGAGCGCGACGACCGGCCGCAACATGGTGATGGGCTTCAACACCTCATCGTCGAACACGTTCGCGGCCATCCAGATGGTGTCGCAACATGGCACAGGGTCGCAGTCCCCCTTCGTCCTGGTACGACAGTCGCTCGGACCGAATGTCGACTTCTCCTGCGGCTCGTCGCTGCCTGACGTCTGCCGCTGGGGCGACTATGCCGGCGCCACACCCGATCCGCTGCTCAGCATGGGCGGCCAGGTCTGGCTCTCCGGCGAATGGAACGACCCGATGACCGACGGTGGGACCCCCACCTGGCAGACCTGGAACTGGTCGGCGAGACCGTAGCGGTCAGCTCGCTTTGGCGACGGCTCCCTTGGCGGCGGGCCGCGCCGCCGCGTGGACCGCGGTCCGAGACGCGACGACCGCGCGCCGTCGCGCGGCATCTAGCACGCGTCGACCTTAGGCGAGAGCTCTTCGGAGATCTGCGCCTGGATGCGTTCGCGGTTCGCGCTGCCGTGGTTCTTCGCGACCTTTTCGCGGAGCCGCGCGATCGTCTCCTGGGGCGTCGACGTCGCGGGTTGGCCGAGCTGGTTGCGCGGTCGCGCGGCGGCGGTGTTTGTTGGTGTGGTCGTAGTGGTCTTCATATAGCGCGATCGTGGGCCACCCCGCGTGAATGGTCATGACCGGAACGTCATGACCGTTGAGTCGAGCTGCTGAAGGCGCTCGGGATCGACGAGGCGTCGCCCGGCCGAACGCAGCGACAACGTTCATGTGAACGGAACGGCGGTTCCACCCGATCGCACGCACTCCCTGATGACAGCTCGAACCAACACGAAAAGGGAGGAAGCAAGTGTTTGCGCTCGTTCGCCTGATCGCCCTGGTGTGTGTCCTATTGAATCCGGCTGCCGTAATGGGGCAGGCGGCCGCGATGGAACCGGCGGCCACAAGCAGCGACGTGGTGCTGGCCTGGAATGCGATCGCGGTGGCCACAGTTGCCTCGCAGAACCCATTCGCCCAGGCGCGCTTCCTGTCCATCACTCAGCTCGCGGTCTTCGAAGCGGTCAACGCAATTACCGGCGACTTCCAGCCGTACCTCGGGACGATCGGCGCGCCGTCAGGTGCGTCCGCCGATGCGGCGGCGGTAGCCGCAGCGCACGCCGTCCTCACGCACTACTTCGCGGGGACCGCAGCGGCACTCGACGCGGCCTTCGTCAGCTCTCTCGCGGCGATCCTGGACGGCTCTGCCAAGACGGACGGGGTCGCAACGGGCGAGTCAGCGGCCGCGGCGATGATCGCTCTCCGCGAGAACGACGGCTCGGCACCGCCCGCGTTCAAGCTGCCTGGAGCGCCGGTCCCAGGCGAATGGCAGCTCACGCCGAGCTGTCCGGCTGCTGGCGGAGTCCTTTTCCACTGGAAGGACGTGAAGCCGTTCGGCATCGCGAGCGCCGCGGACTTTCTCCCCGATCCGCCGCCCTCGCTCACGAGCAACAGGTATACGAAGGACTACCTCGAGGTGATGACGGTCGGCAGCCAGAACAGCACGGCGCGGCCGCAGGATCGCGCTGACGTAGCGCGGTTCTACGCCGTGTCATCGCCGAGCATGTTGTTGAACTCCGCCGCAAGGCAGGTGGCGTTTGCACAGGGCCGTTCGCTCTCCGAGAACGCGCGCGCCCTGGCTCTGCTGAACATGGCTGTCAGCGACAGCTTTGTCGCGTCGGTTACGGCGAAGTACCACTACAACTTCTGGCGTCCCGAGACCGCGATCCGTGCCGGTGACACGGACGGCAACGCGAAGACGGACCCCGACACCACCTTCGCCCCGTTCATCGTCACGCCATGCTTCCCGA
>JALYLT010000305.1 GCA_030774095.1 Chloroflexota bacterium | reverse complement strand
TGTCCGCGCCTCATGCGCGATCTCGACCGAAGCGACGAGCTCGGTCGAGGTGGTCACGCTGCGGTGACCGGTGTGCGTTTCACCGCCGCGATGAAGGCGTCGAAGATCCTCGTGGCGGCGGCGGCGACCTGCGCGCTGCGCTCCGGATGCCACTGCACGGCGACGACCCAGCGGTGGGCCGGCGATTCGAGCGCCTCGACGAGCTCGCCGACGCGCGCGGTGGCCACGAGGTCCGACGCGAGGCGGTCGGAGGTCACGACTTGATGGTGGCTCGAGTTCACGATGAAGGGCTCGTCACCGCACGCACCGGCGAGCTTGGATCCAGGCTCGGCGGTGACGACGTGGCGCACCGCGTCCGCGCCCGCCGGGTCATCCGAGACCGGCGTTCCAGCTGGTGGGTACTTCGGCGAGTGCCCGAGATGGTGCTGCTCCAGCGACCCGCCAAAGCGGACGTTGATCAGCTGGAAGCCGCGGCAAACGCCGAGGACGGGGACGTCGCGCGCGAGCGCGCGCTCGAGGAGCGCGAGCTCGACGGCGTCGCGGCGCTCGTCGATGTCGGTCGAGGCGATGTTGTCTGCGCCATAGCGCTCCGGGTCGATGTCCCCGCCACCGGTGAGGCACAGGCCATCGAACTCATCCGGCACGGCGTCAGTCGGCTCGACCGCGATCGGCTCGGCGCCGGCACGCCGGATCGCGCCCAAGTATTGATCGCGCGCGACGACGCAGCGACGCGCGACGTGCCCGCACAACGTGACAGCGATCCGGGGTCCCATCAATGTCCATGGTATTCGGTTTAGTGGAGCGCGCGGTGGTCTAGCCGCGCACGCTCTCGCGATCGATGAGCTCCACGAGCACGCCGTTCGCCGCGCGCGGATGAAGGAATGCAACGAGGCCCTCGACGCCGCGGCGTGGCGCGTGGTCGACAAGCTCGACGCCTTCGGCCGCCAGACGGACGAGCGTGCCCGCGAGGTCATCGACGACGAAGCAGAGATGGTGCAACGTGGGTCGACCGCGCTCGGCGACGAAGCGCGCGACGCCGGACTCCGTATCGGTCGGCTCGAGCAGCTCGACGCGCGAGCTGTCGCGCGTCGCGAACGCGACCCGCACGCGCTGGTCGGCGACCAGCCGCGGCGCGTCGACGCGATAGCCGAGCACGTCGCGATAGAAAGGGATCGCCTCATCGAGAGACGGCACAGCGACAGCGACGTGATGCAGCTCTCCTGCGCCGATGCCCTTCACGCGCGCGGCGGGTGGTACACGCCGAAGACGGTGCGTAGGTCGGCGCAGATCTCGCCGAGCGTCACGCCCGACTCGACCGCGGCGACGATCGGCGGGACGAGGTTCGCGGTCCCGCGCGCGGCGGTGAGCAGGTCGGCGCGGGCGCGTTCGACCGCAGCCTGGTCGCGCTTCGCCCGCAGACCGCGGAGCCGTTCCGCGCGGCCACGGACGAGGGCGTCATCGACACGCTGGAGCGGTGGCACGGCATCGTCACCGTCGGAGCGATACGCGTTCACGCCGACGATCACCTTATCGCCGCTCTCGATCGCCTTCTGTTGCGTGTACGCCGAGTCCTCGATCGCGCGCATCTGGTAGCCCTTCTCGATCGCCGCGAGCGCGCCGCCCATACCCGCGATCTTGTCGAGCTCGGTGTGGACCCGCCGCTCGATGTCCGCGGTGAGCGACTCGATCGCGTACGCACCGCCGAGCGGATCGATCGTGTCGGCGGCGCCGGTCTCCTCCGCGATGATCTGCTGCGTCCGGAGCGCGAGGCGCGCCGACTCCTCGCTTGGAAGCGCGAGCGCCTCGTCGTACGCGTTCGTGTGCAGCGACTGGGTCCCGCCGAGCACGGCGGCCAGGGCCTCGATCGCGGTGCGCACGATGTTGTTGAGCGGCTGCTGCGCCGTGAGCGTCGAGCCCATCGTCTGCGTGTGGAAGCGGAGCGCGAGCGCGTCCGCGCTCTTTGCGCCGAACCGGTCGCGCAGGACGTCGGTCCACACGCGCCGAGCCGCACGGAACTTCGCGACCTCCTCGAGGAGCGTCGAATGCGCGGCGAAGAAGAAGGACAGCTGTGGCGCGACAGCGTCGACGCTGAGGCCGGCTTTGACGGCGCCCTCCACGTATTCGATCGCGTCGGCGAACGTGAATGCCAGCTCCTGGACCGAGTCCGAGCCTGCCTCGCGGATGTGGTACCCGCTGATCGAGATCGGGTTCCAGCGCGGCAGCTCCGTAGCGCAGTACGCGATGAGGTCGGTCACGAGCCGTAGCGACGGCCGCGGCGGGAAGATATACGTCCCGCGCGCGATGTACTCCTTGAGGATGTCGTTCTGCGTGGTGCCACCGATGCGCGTGAGCGGGACGCCCTGCTTCTTCGCCACCGCGGCGTACATCGCAAGGAGGATCGCCGCCGTCGCGTTGATCGTCATCGAGGTCGTGACCTTGTCGAGGGGGATGCCGGCGAACAGCTGCTCGAGATCATCCAGGCTCGAGATCGAAACGCCGACCTTGCCCACCTCGCCCGCGACCTGCGGATCGTCCGCGTCATAGCCCATCTGCGTCGGGAGGTCGAAGGCGACGGAGAGGCCGGTCTGTCCGTGCTCCAAGAGATAGCGGAAGCGCGCGTTCGTCTCCTCGGCCGTCCCGAACCCGGCGTACTGCCGCATCGTCCACAGGCGACCGCGGTACATCGTCGGCTGCACGCCGCGCGTGTATGGCGGTTCGCCGGGAAGACCGAGTCGCTCGACGGATTCGCGATAGGCGTCGTCGTCGCCATAGGACGGCGGGAGCGGCGCGCCGTACGTTGTTTCGTGACGCGTGCGTTGCGACGCAGGACGCGGCTCTGCCACGCGCCGATGGTACGGCTGCGCCAACTTGATCCCGGAACGAAAGTGCGAAGGGTCTTGGGCGTCACAAAGCCGCATTCGGGCAGGCGCTGGTCTTCGCTGGGTCCTTTATGGGGCGTGGGTCTCGTTTGATCCCCGCCTCAACACTTCTGTAAGCGAGGTCCGATGCTGAGGACCAGGGTGGCGTAGCGGGCTCTCTTTAGCGACCGCCCGCATGTGTCGGAAGCGGCAACAGCGGCAGCGCGTAGAAGAGCGCGGTGAGTCCGTAGACCGCAAGGCTGGCCAGCGGCGCGACGAAGGCCAACGCGATGCCGAGCGAGTACGCCGCGAGACCGATCGGGAACAGCCGGCCCTCCTGGCGGA
>JALYLT010000304.1 GCA_030774095.1 Chloroflexota bacterium | reverse complement strand
TCATCGGTGGTCGACGCGACGCGCGCGCCAGCAGGTCATCACACACTCAAGGTCGTTGGCTTCCTGCCCTACGAGCTGCAGGTCGGCGGACCGGAGCGCTGGGACGCGGTGAAGGACGAGGTATCCGACGCGCTCCTCGAGCACTACCTGCGTCATACCCGCGGCCTTGTGCGGCGCGACATCCTCGCGCGTCACGTCGAGAGCCCGCTCGATCTCGAACGGCGAAATCCGCACAACTACCGTGGTTCCTGCCATGGCGGCGAGCAGGACCTCGCACAGGAGGGCGCGCTTCGCCCGATGCCGGGGTGGGCCGGCTATCGCCTGCCCGTGGCCGGGCTGTACCAAACGGGCGCGACGACGCATCCGGGGGCGTCGGTCACGGGAGCGTCGGGCCGCAACTGCGCGCAGGTGCTGCTCGACGATCTGGGCCTCAGCTTGGCCGACGCGATCGCGGGAAAGGCGGCGCCGGCGCGCGCGTGACCGTTAGGCGAGTGCTCGCCGCAGCGCGGCGCCCATATCGTCGATCGCCGTCCGCCCCATGGGGATCCGCACCGCCAGCCCGGTGAAGCCGTGCACCATGCCTGGGTACTCGACGTAGGTCGTCGCGACGCCGGCCTCACTAAGGCGCGTCGCGTAGGCCTTGCCTTCGTCGCGTAGCACGTCGCACTCCGCGGTCACGATGTGGGCTGGTGGAAGGCCCGCGAGATCCTTCGCCCGGAGCGGTGACGCGTACGGCTCGTTCCGGACCTTCGGATCGGGGGCGTAGTGATCCCAGAACCACTGCATGCCGTTGCGCGTGAGGCCGAAGCCTTTGCCATTTGCGCGATATGAGGACGTGTCGAAGTCGTGATCGGTCACCGGTACGTGAAGCAGCTGGAACGCGAGCGCCGGCGTGCCGCGTTCGCGCGCCATGAGCGCGACGACTGCCGCGAGGTTGCCGCCGGCGCTCGAGCCGCCAACGGCGATCCGTGATGGGTCGATGCCGAGCTCCGAGGCATGGTCAGCGGACCAGCGCGTCGCCGCGTAAGCGTCGTCCGCGGCGGCCGGATAGCGGTCCTCCGGAGCGAGGCGATAGTCGACCGATAGGACGGCGCAGCCGCTTGCGTTGGCGATCGCGCGGCAGAACGGATCGGCGAGCGCGACGCTGCCCACGACCCAGCCGCCGCCGTGGAAGTACACGAGCAGGGGTAGCGTGCCCGAGCGCGGTCGGTACAGGCGCGCCGAGATCGGCGGCAGTGTGCCGATGACGACATCACGCACATCGGCGACCGGCTCCGGTGCCAGCGCGGGCGCGGCACTCACCGATCCGCCGCGGGCGCGAGCCTCCGCGATGCTGAGCGCCTCGATCGGTCGCGGATCGATCCTCTCCGCCTCGGCGAGCAGCGCAGCGATGCTTGGGTCCACCGGCATGGTGCGAGAGCCTAACGGTCGCGCCGGGCGGGGCCGAAGACGACGCGCCCCGGGCGGGCGCCCGTGTGCTCACCGTCGCGCAGCACCGGCGTTCCGTTGACGAGCACGTGCGCGACACCGGTCGCGTACTGGTGCGGCTCGGCGTACGTGGCGTGGTCGCGGATGGCCGCGGGATCGAACACCGTGACGTCGGCGAAGTGGTCGGCGCGCAGCACCCCGCGACGGTCGAGCTTGAGGTTCGCCGCCGGAAAACCGGTCATGCGCCGGATCACGTCCTCCAGAGGCGCCGCCTTCTCGTCGCGAACGAACCGACCGAGCACCCGTGCGAATGTGCCGTACGTGCGAGGATGCGGCTGCGAGCGCAGGAACACTCCTTCCGGCGCTATCGACCCGGCATCCGAGCCGAAGCTCATCCACGGCAGCGCGACCTGGCGCCGCAGGTTCTCCGGTGAGGCCATGAAGATGACCATACCCACGCGGCTCTCATCCTCGAGCACCAGATCCATCGCAACCTCGCGCGGATCGGCCCCGCGTTGTGCGGCGACCTCGCCAAGCGTCCGTCCGGTGAGTGGCTTGAGCCGCTCATTCTTGAACGACACGAGCACGATGCCCTCCGGCGTACCGGCCGCCTCGTAGAGGTTCTCCCAATCCGTGCCGGGGCGCGCCATCTCGTCGCCGATGCGCGCGCGCTGCCCGGCGTCGCGCAGGCGCACGAGCGTCGCGCGCAGTCCGCCCTCGTGGGCCCACGGCGGGAAGCACGAGCTGAGGCCCGTCGCGCCGGCCTCATACGGATACATGTCGGCCGTGATGGCGAGGCCCTCGGCGCGAGCGCGCTCGACACGATCGATGACGCTAGCGAGCTTTGTCCAGTTCGAACGGCCGGCCTGCTTGAGGTGGTAGATCTCCGCCGGCAGCTTCGCGCGGCGTGCGATCTCGATGACCTCATCGACGGCCTCGACCAGCCGGTTGCCCTCGCTTCGCATGTGGGAGATGTACATACCGCCGTGGCGACGTGCGACCTCGGCGAGCGCGACGAGCTCGTCGGTATCGGCGTAGGTCGCGGGCGAATAGATGAGGGCCGAGCCGACTCCGAGCGCGCCGTCGCGCATCGCCGCATCGACGAGCGCCTGCATGCGCGCGAGCTCGTCGGCCGTCGGCGGGCGATCTTCGTGCGCGAGCTCGTGGATGCGGACGGTGGCGGCGCCGACGAAGGAAGCGATGTTGGGCGAGATCCCGCGCGCGGCGATCGTGTCGAGCGCCTCCGCCAGCGTTGTCCATGAGATGTCGTACTTGATGTCGCCCTGCTGCTCGATCTGCTCGCGCCGCATCGTCTCATTGACCGGACCGAGAGACCAGCCCTCGCCGAAGACCTCGAGTGTCACGCCCTGGCGTATGTCGCTCTGCGACCGGCCGTCGGCGATGAGCGACGTCGTCGCCCAGCTGAGCATGTTGATGAAGCCGGGCGCGACCGCGAGGCCGCCGGCGTCGAGCTCGACCCGCCCGCGCTCGGCGACGGTTCCGATCGCGGCGATACGGTCGCCATCGATCGCGATGTCCGCGTCGAACGGCGGCGCGCCCGAGCCGTCGTAGATCGTGCCGCCGCGGATGACGACGTCGTGCGCCGCGTGCATCGGTGGAATGCTAGAGACTGACGCGCGTGTACGGGCTAACGCGCGCGGAGACCGCCATCCTGCGTCGCCTCTCGACGCCAGAGAAAGTGCAGCGTTACCTCGACGACCTCACCTACAACGTCGAGCCCGATGGAGACACGGTGCGCTCTCCGCGACGCGTGATGCGCGATCGCA
>JALYLT010000303.1 GCA_030774095.1 Chloroflexota bacterium | reverse complement strand
CGCCGGGATCGACGAAGGTGCTGTACCGCTCGCCCAGCGTGGCGGAGCCGTCCTCCTCGAGACGCACGCGCACCGCGCCGATCTCGATGACGCGGTCCGACTCCGGGTCGAACCCGGTGGTCTCGATGTCGAGCGCGACGAGCTCCAGAGGTCTGCCGTTCTAGCCGCGGCCCAGCCGCGGAGGTGCTGCTAGGGGTAGATGCCGCGGGTGAGCGTAGCCTCGGCGACGCGCGCGACCGCCACCATGTACGCCGCGGTCCGCATGTCGACCTTGTTCTTCTTCTGCATCTCGAGCACGTCGTTGAAGGACTTGACCATGACCTCTTTGAGTCGCGCGTTGATGGTGGCCTCGCGCCAGAAAAGGTTCTGCAGGTCCTGCACCCACTCGAAGTACGAGACCGTAACGCCGCCGGCGTTGCACAGGATGTCCGGGATGAGAAAGACACCCTTGTTGAAGAGGATGCGGTCCGCCTCGGGGCTGGTCGGACCGTTCGCCGCCTCGGCGACGATCTTCGCCGTGATGCGCGGTGCGTTGTGCTCGCCGATCTGGTTCTCGATCGCGGCCGGGATGAGGATGTCGCAGTCGAGCTCGAGCAGCTCGGCGTTCGAGACCTTGTCGGTACCGGGGAGTCCGGTGACCGAACCTGTTTCGCGTTTGTACGCGTCGACCTTCAGTGGATCGATGCCCTTCGGGTTGTAGATGCCGCCGCTCGTGTCGGACACACCTACGACCTTGGCGCCGAGCTCGGCCATGAGCTTCGCGGAGAACGAGCCCGCGTTGCCGTAGCCCTGCACCACCACCCGAGCGCCCTCGAGGTCCATGCCGAGGTGCTTCGCGGCCTCGATGATCGTGTACACCGCGCCGCGAG
This sequence comes from Chloroflexota bacterium, assembly GCA_030774095.1. Lineage (GTDB taxonomy): Bacteria > Chloroflexota > Limnocylindria > P2-11E > P2-11E > CF-39. Next base: position 2,364 of record JALYLT010000303.1, on the reverse strand, counting down.
CGGTGGCCTCGTTCCGCCCTTCGCTGCCGCCGATCGACAGCGGCTTGCCGGTGACGACGGCCAGCGCCGTGTAGCCGTGGTGCATCGAGTACGTGTCCATGATCCAGGCCATCGTCTGCGCGTTCGTGTTCACGTCGGGCGCGGGGATATCCCGATCCGGACCGATGAGGAGCTCGATCTCGGTCGTATACCGGCGCGTGAGCGTCTCGAGCTGCTGCGAGCTCATCGTCTTCGGATCGCAGACGACGCCGCCCTTGGCACCGCCATACGGGATGCCGACCACCGCGCACTTCCACGTCATCCACATCGCAAGCGCCTTGACCTCGCCGAGCGAGACGGACGGGTGGTACCGGATACCGCCCTTGCCCGGTCCGCGCGTCGTGTTGTGCTGGATGCGGTAGCCGGTGAATACCTTCACGACGCCGTCGGCCATACGCACGGGGAAATGGACCGTCAGCTCGCGCTGGCACTCCGCGAGGATGGCGCGCATGTTCGGGTCGAGGTGCAGCCTGTCTGCGGCGATCCCGAACTGCTCCAGCGCGACCGACCATGGATCGCGCTGGGTGTGGTCGATGACGGCTGACTTCGAGGCCACGATCTCCTCCTCAGTATCTCGAGCCGGTGATCTTTTCCACGACGAGCCAGTCGTCCGTGGTGCGGCCCGGAGCGTACCCGCTGTTCCAGTTCTTGAGTACAACACGGCGAAAGCCCTGCGCGACCAGTGTCTCGCGCCAGGAGCGGAGACCGCGAGTCACATACGGCGTTAGGCGGACATTCAGGCTGGGCACCAACAGGCCCTCGAGATGCCGCTTGCGCTCCAGTAGGGGGATCTCCAGCAGCGACTCGCCATCGACCTCCAGTAGGTCGAAGGCCGCGAAGATCTGACGCGCGTTCGCATTGCGCGTGAACGCGTTGCCTTCAGGATCGAGCTCGAGCTCCGACTCATCGCGCCAGTCCGCGACGAGGACGCCATCGATGATCGCCGTGCTGCAGTGCGCCTCGGCGACGATCGCGTCGTACAGCTCGCGCGGCCCGTCGACCTCGCCCTCATATCCGACGAAGTGGGACCCGCCGTGGCCGACGCGCGCCAGCGCCCTCGTACCCACCCAGTCCGGCTCGAGGATGTGACTGCCCAGCTCCGCGCGTTCGCGGGCGTAGCGAGGTCGCTGAGGCGCGAGATCCGCGCCCAAAACGGTCTTCAACTTTTCTCGAGTATCCCACCCTCTTGACAGCCAGAACAGGCGTTCTAATATGCGAACGCACGTTCGATATTGCCTTCAGGGGAGCACAAATGGCCGTAATGAGCGCGTTCGCCCTTCGAGCTGACCTTCCCCCACGCCACGCGTCGGCGGTGTCCGCCTGGCGGATGCCGCCGCGCGTGTACTCACCTCTCGCACCGCGCCGTCTGTCCCATCCCATGGCCGTACCAGCGACACAGGGCAGGGGCGCGACCGTAAGTGCGAGCCCACGTCGCGGATCGCCACTGTCATTCCTGAAGAGATGAGACCAATCCTCAAGAGACGAAGGCGCAGCGCGCACTAGAGCGGCCCCTCCGCCGCTGAGGCGCTGAGCCTCGGTCACCGAGGGCCCCCGCGCGCGAGGGGTCCCCGTCCCGAAGGGACGGGGTTTCGCGCGTAAAGAGGGTTTCGGTGAACCGAGGCGAAGCGTCGCGTTAGGCGGAGTGCGCTAGCGCGGTGCCTTCTTCTCGCCGTCTTCGCCGCCGCCGCGCGCGAATGCCGCGAGCGGCGCGGCGAGGGCCGCGAACTCTGTCGGGATGATCCACTTGGTCGACGGCGACGCGCCGAGCGCCTTGAGTGCCTCGAGGTACTGGAGCGTGATCGTCCGCGGATCGGCGTGACCCGCCATCTCGTTGATCTTGTCGAGCGCGAGGGCAAAGCCCTCCGCCCGCAGGATCTGTGATTGCCTCTGTCCCTCGGCCTGGAGGATATTCGACTGCTTGTCGCCCTCGGCCACGAGGATCGCGGAAGCGCGCTTGCCCTCGGCCTCGGTCACCGATGCGCGCCGGGTGCGCTCGGCGGTGAGCTGGCGGTTCATGGCCTCCTGCACGTCGCGCGGCGGAGTCAGCTCGCGGATCTCGACCGTCGTGACCTTCACGCCCCACCGCTGGGTCACCTCGTCGAGCTTCGTACGCAGGACTTCATTGATCTGCTCGCGCTTGGCGAGGACGTCGTCGAGAAGGATGTCGCCGATCACGGCGCGGAGCGTCGTGGTCGCGATCCCCGTCACGGCGGTCCGGAAGTTCTGGATCTTCAGGACGGAATCGGCGGCCTGCTCCTCCATCACCTTCTGGTAGATAAGGAAATCGATCGAGATGGGCGCGTTGTCCTTGGTAATGCAGGTCTG
>JALYLT010000302.1 GCA_030774095.1 Chloroflexota bacterium | reverse complement strand
TGAGGGATCTTGCTGCGGCGTGCGAGGGTCCGCTGGGTCAGTCCAGCACTACGTCGAGCTCGTCTGACGAGCGCGGCGGCGGCTGGGCGCTTGATCATGAACTCATTATCGCACCATGCAGGTGGCAAATCGGCGCGGATCAGCTCGATCGCGCGCGGCGGGGTCTCGTCTCCTCGGGCGGATGAACACCACGGAACGTCGCGTAGATGAGCCCGTCGTAGAGGATCTTCAGGCCGGCGGCGATGAAGAAGGGCAGACTGAGTGCTCCGGCGGAGAACGCCATACCCACGAACGCGGGTGAGATCGCGGCCGCGGTCGTCCGCGCGACGTTGGTGATGCCAGCCGTCGCCGTGCGCTCCTCGGGGTCGACGATCGCCATCGTGTAGGACTGTCGCGTCGGCACGTCCATCTGCGAGATGCTCATGCGTGCGAGGAAGACCGCGACCGCGAGCCCGGCGGATGGCATGAGCGGCACCAGCAGAAGAAGGACGCTCGACGGGATGTGCGTGAAGACCATCGTGTTGAGCAGACCGATCCGCTGCGCGAGCCAGCCCGCTGCCAGCAGCGACAGGCCAGAGAGGACATTGACCCAGAAGAACACGGACGCGAGCGCTTGCGGCGAGAGGTCCCACTTCAGGTGGAACCAGTACGCCACGAGCGACAGCACGACGAAGCCACCCGCGAACGCGTCGAGACCGAAGAGCGCCGATAGCTTGGCCACCGTCCCTCCCGAGCGGCGGATGCCAAGGAAGCGCCGCTCGCCCTCGACCTTCGCGAGCTCGACGCGATCGGACAGGGTCATGAAGACCGCGAGGTTGATGAGGCCGATGAGCGCGTAAACGACGAAGAACGGTCGATAGGCGTCGGCGCCCTGTAGACCGAGCGAGACGAAGAAGGCCACGGACACTGCGGCCAGCGAGCCGAACGCGGCCGCGAAGTTCGCGACTGTGTTGTAGATCGCGAAGAGCCACGTGCGGCGCTCGTCGGGTGCGGTCTGCGGGAGGATCGCCTGCTCGACCGTCTGGAAGATGCCGACCTCGGAGCTCGTCGCGCTGATCGTGCCGGTGAACGCGCCGATCAGCAGGGGCACGAAGTTGCCGCCGAAAGCGAACAGCAGCCCTCCCACCGCCATGAGTCCCGCCATCGTCGCAACGGTTCGGCGGCGGCCGATCCGATCAGCGACGAGCGACCAGAACACGGTCATGAGGGCCGATCCGGCGATCGCCGCAGCGAGGATGAAGCCGATCTCCGTCGGATCCATGCCCAGCGCATCCAGGTACAGGCCGAGAATGACGGTGAGGTACCCGTACGCGAACGTTCGAAGGACTCGCGTCACGAGCAGCTTCTTGCCGTCGACGCTCAACCAGTTCAGCATGAAAGCGTGGCCACAGTAACGCGGCAGCGCGCCGAGCTCAGCAGCGCCGAGGTCCGCGATCTCCGTGACCGCTTCGTCCCGCGCGGCCTCCACGTCGGGACGCCGGTCGTCGTCGCATCAGCGCAGGGTGCGGAGGTCTTCGACCCAGAAGGAAAGCGGTACATCGACTTCGTCGCTGGCATCGGCGCGCTGAATCTGGGGCACCAGCATCCCGAGATCGTCGCGGCGGTCCGCGCCCAGCTCGATCGGTACGCCCACGTGTCCGCCCAAGTAGTGACGTACGAGCCGTACGTCCGCCTCGCTCAGGAGCTCGATCGCATCTACCCGCGCGCCGAAGGCTCGACGGTCGCGACGAAGAGCATCTTCGCCAACAGCGGAGCGGAGGCCGTCGAGAACGCGATCAAGATCGCGCGCGTCGCCACCGGCCGCGAATGGATCGTCGCGTTCCAGAACTCGTTCCATGGCCGGACCTACACGGCGATGACCGCCACGGGTAAGACGAAGAGCTCGCGGATGCCGTTCATGCGATCGACGTCGCCGAACATCGCGCACCTTCCGTATCCGTATCCGTATCGCCCGATCGCGAACGTCGGCGAAGAGGAGCTGGCCGAGCTGCATGTCCGCCTCTTCGAGCAGGCGCTCGAGACGAACCTCGCGCCAGAGCACGTCGCCGCTGTCATCCTCGAGCCGATCCAGGGCGAGGGAGGCTTCGTCGTGCCGCCGGCGCGCTTCCTCAAGAGGATCGCGGCGATCTGCCGGCGCTACGACATCGCCTTCATCGTTGACGAGATCCAGACGGGTATGGCGCGGACCGGACGCATGTTCGCGATCGAGCACGCCGGTGTGACACCGGATCTAGTGGTCACGTCGAAGTCGCTCGGTGCCGGCTTTCCGATCGGCGCCGTGACAGGCCGGGCGGAGCTCTTCGATGCGATGCCGTCCGCCTCATTCGGCAGCACCTTCGGTGGTCATCCCATCGCGTGCGTGGCTGCGCTGAAGACGATCGAGATCATCGAGCGCGATGGGCTCGTGGCGCGTGCCGAGGCCATCGGCGGCACGTTGCGAAAGCGATTCGATGCCCTCGCGGCTCGCAACCCGAGCATCGGCGAGGTGCGCGGGATCGGTGCGATGCAGGCGATCGAGTTCGTACGCGATCGCGGCACGAAGAAGCCGGCGCCCGAGATCGTCGACGCCGCGATCAAGCGTGCGTCCGACGGCGGACTGCTTCTCCTTCGCGCCGGGCTCTACAGCAACGTGATCCGCACCCTGGTCCCGCTCACCATCTCGGACGCGCTCCTGGGCGAAGGGCTCGACCTGCTCGAGGCGTCTCTCTAGCGGTCGGTCATGGCCTTGCGCACGCGCTCGCGGGTGAGCGGCACGTCGCGCACGCGCGCGCCGCATGCCGCAAAAACGGCGTTCGCGATAGCGGCCGCGGTGGGCACCGCGCCCGGCTCGCCGACCCCGGTGGAGGGCGCGCCATCATCGCCCTCGACGAAGACCTCGATCGACTCGGGTGCGTCACGGAATGTCGCGATGGGGTACGTGTCCCACGATGTCGTGGCGACGCGGCCGCCCTTGTGGCGGAGCTCCTCGAGCAGCGTCCACGACGCCGATTGCTGGATGCCGCCCTCGACCTGATTGCGCACGCCGTCGGGATTCACCACCAGCCCCGGATCGATGACGCACCACATGCGCAGCACGCGGACGGCGCCGCTCACGGACACTTCGACCTCGGCGACCTGCGCGACGTACGTGCCGTGGTACTCGGTGCACGCGAAACCGCGACCGCGCCGCTCGGGAAGCGTCTTGCCGTACTCGCTCACCGCGGCGACGCGCTCTATCACGCGCCGTAGCCGCGCGTCGTCCACGT
>JALYLT010000301.1 GCA_030774095.1 Chloroflexota bacterium | reverse complement strand
GGGGCGACGAGCACAAGACCCGCGACGGCTGCGGGCCGGCGGAGCGCGATCTGGAGCGCTATCCCGCCGCCGAGCGAGTGCCCGAGGAAAACGGCGCGCTGGACGCCGAGCTCGCCAACGACGTGCAGGACGAGATCCGCGAGCTGCGAGAAACGTGCGTCGGCTTTCCGCAGCGCCGGTGCGAGGCCGAAGCCAGGCAGCTCGACGACATGCGTGGTGTAGCCGAGGCCGCGGAGCGCGCGTGCCTGTGGTGCCAGCGCGACGGACGTCGCGCCCATACCGGGAAGCAGCACCGCATGCGGCCCGTCCGACGGACCGCACGACTTGATGCGAACGCGGTAGCTGCCGAACTGGACGATCGATTCGCGCATGTCATCACTATGTACCCGCGACACGCGTTTAAGGAGTCCGGGGGGTTAGGCTGTCGGTCATCACCCCGTCGGGGGATTCGGTACAGTCGCGCGGTCAGCCTCCGCTTCCCAAGAACGCGAGAAGGGAATCCACATGGGCGTTTATCGGGCCGAGTACATCTGGATCGACGGCACCCAGCCGACGCAAAAGCTGCGTTCGAAGACGAAGATCGTGCCGAAGGGCGAGAAGCCGCCCATCTGGGGCTTCGACGGATCGAGCACGCAGCAGGCGACGGGTGACCGCTCAGACTGCGTCCTCCATCCGATATTCACGTGTCCGGATCCGATCCGCGGGGGCGACGATCTGCTCGTACTTTGCGAGGTCATGCTCGTCAGTGGGCAGCCGCATCCCTCGAACATGCGCCGTGCGAACGCCGATATGGCGGCGCGTTTCTCGTCGTACGACACATGGTTCGGGATCGAGCAGGAGTACACGCTCTTCCGCGGCTCGCGGCCCCTCGGGTTTCCGGACAGCGGCTTCCCGGCGCCCCAGGGCGGGTACTACTGTGGTGTGGGCGCGGATGAGGTGTTCGGCCGTGAGGTCGTCGAGGCGCATCTCGACGCCTGCCTGAAGGCCGGACTGCAGATCTCCGGTATCAATGCCGAGGTCATGCCTGGTCAATGGGAGTTCCAGGTCGGACCGATCAACGCTCCCCAGATCGCCGACCAGCTGTGGCTTGCGCGCTGGCTGCTGTACCGCGTGGGTGAGCCGTTCGGCGTCAGCGCGACGCTGTATCCGAAACCGGTCCGCGGCGACTGGAACGGCGCCGGCGCGCACACGAACTTCTCGACGAACGAGATGCGCCAGGACTACGACGCCTGCATCGCCGCGGCCGAGGCGCTCGGCACACGGCATGATCTCCACATCGCCAACTACGGGTTCGGCATCGAGGAGCGCCTCACCGGGCTACACGAGACGTGCTCGTACAAGGAGTTCCGCTACGGCGTGAGTGACCGCGGCGCGTCGGTGCGGATCCCGTGGCAAGTGGCGAAGGACAGGAAGGGCTACATCGAGGATCGTCGTCCCAATGCGAACGCCGATCCGTACGTCACGACGCGTCTCATCCTCGAGACCGTTTGTGGCGCAGCTGAGGGAAAGTCAGGCGCGAAGCGCCCGGCCCGCGCCGCCAAGCGACCGAGCGCGAGACGAAAAAAGGTCGCGGCGTAGGCTGAATCCCACTGACCCATCTGGTCAGAGGGAGAGTGGAGATGAAGCGGACTCTGGCGACACTTGTCTTCGCGTTGGCCGCGACCTTGGGCATGTCTGGCTTGGCCGCCGCAGATGGCGGGGGCGGCGACTACTGTGGCGCGTCTTCGAACGGGTGCGAACACTCGTCCGCGAACACGGAGTGCTCCGGACACGGCGCATTCGGCGCGTTCGGCAAGGGTAATGACTGGCGTGGCGGCGCCAGTGGCGACCACACCGCGTACGCCAACAGCACGCTCTGCGGCAACCCGCAGGGTGCTGCCGGAGTACTCGGCGACTAACTCCTAGGTCACGCCAGCGTTGACAGCCCACCGGCTCCGGCCGGTGGGCTGTTTCATGTCCGCTGCGTGCCGTAGGGCAGGCCGCAGTCGCTGCAGAACGCGAGACCGTCCATCCGCCGCGGCGCGCCGCAGTTCGCGCATGATGCCTCCACCGCCGCGGGTGGTGGAGGGAGAACGGACGGCGACAGGCGCGCGTGTTGCGCGCGAGCCGCGTCGAACATCCACACCGCCCAGCCCAGCGGGACGAGCACCTTGCGGATGTCGAATCCGCTGAGCTCGATCAAGACCGAGCCGACGATGAGGACCGCGACGAACGCCGCCACGAACACGAGCGACCAGCGGTGCATTCCGGCGCGCACCACTTCGACGCTCGCGACGAGGAGCCAGAGCGCGCTGGCGGTCGGCGCGGAGCTGACGAAAGTGTCGACGAATGTCGTTGTCGTGGGCAGGAGGGTCGGCACGGCGAAGAGCAGGCCAGCCGCTGACCACAGCACCGCCGCGAGGCCCGCGGCGGCGACGGCCCACCAGCTGGACAGCGCGCTCTGTCGCATCGCGAACGTGATCACGAGCGGTGCCAAGCCGTAGGCGACGACAGTTGCGACGACAGCAACGATCGTCGCGACGCCGGTGGGTTCGGTGATGCCGCCGGCCACGGCAGCCAACAGCGCGGTCGCCGCGCCGATGAATGCCGCTATCGAGCCGACCCGCAGCCAGCGCACGGGTCAACGCTAACCGCGAAGGTGCGGACTATGCTCGGTCGCTGCCGCGCCGCCCGAGACGGGCCCGCGGAATAGGGGAGGTATCGGGATGTCATCCGTCTTTCGCTCTCTGTATTCGTCCGCGCATGCGCTGCGAAGTAGCCGCCTGGCTGTCGTTATGACGCTCGTGGCCGCGATCATCGGCGCGGGCAGCGTCGGCCTCGCAGCCGCGGTCACGACCGGCGTGATCTACGCCTGTGTCAACAACAGCAGCGGGACGGTGAAGATCATCGGCGCGACCGATACCTGTCCGAACAACTGGACGCCGATCTCGTGGAACCAGGCCGGTGGCACTCAGGGTCCGGCGGGCCCAACCGGACCGACAGGGCCGACGGGCGCGACCGGTGCCACGGGTCCCACAGGCGCGACGGGTGCCACAGGCGCCACCGGCGCGACCGGGCCCACGGGTGCTACCGGAGCGACCGGCCCCAGCGGACCAGCCGGCACCGCGACCGGCTTTGGGACAGGCACGAACTGGGCGGTCGCCGGTCACGGCACGGAGTGCACGCTCGGCGAGGTCATCCTGACCGCCGGCGCTGTCGCGAACGGCACACCGGCGAACGGACAGCTCCTGCCGATCATTCAGAACACCG
>JALYLT010000300.1 GCA_030774095.1 Chloroflexota bacterium | reverse complement strand
ACGATCCTGGGCACGTTCCTCACGCGCAGCGGCGTCGTGAATTCGGTGCACGCGTTCAGCCTCTCCGTGATCGGCCCGCTGTTGCTCGGCTACCTCGTCACGATCGTCGTGCTCTCGGTGGGTCTGCTCCTCTGGCGCCTGCCGATGCTCCGCGACTCCGGGACCGTCGGGGCGCCGCTGTCACGTGAAGCGATCTTCCTCTTCCAGAACGTCCTGTTCGTCGCCGCGACGCTCACCGTGCTGCTCGGCACGCTCTACCCGCTCATCGCCGAGGCGATCAGCGGCGACCAGCTCTCGATCGGACGCCCGTACTTCGACCGCGTCGAGGTACCGCTCGCGCTTGCTCTCCTGTTCCTCATGGGCGTCGGGCCGCAGCTGCCGTGGCACGGCGCCTCGCGCGCGACACTGGAGCGCCAGTTCACCGCACCCATCGTCGCCGCCGCGGGCGGCGCGCTCCTCGCGGTCGCGACCGGTCTCGGCGGCGCGTTCGCCGTGCTGACGTACGCGCTGGCCGCGTTCGTGGCCGCGACGGTGGTGCAGGAGTTCGCGCGCGGCATCCGCGCGCGGCGCACGCTGCACGGCGAGGGCCCCGGCACCGCGTTCGCGAACCTGCTGCGGCGTAGTGGCCGCCGCTACGGCGGGTACGTCGTGCATCTCGGCATCGTCCTCGTCGCGGTCGCGGTGGCGACGAGCCAGTCCAAGACGATCGAGGTCGAGCGGACGGTCCGCGCCGGCGAGCATTTCGATGTCGCGGGCTACACGGTCGCGTTCAGCGGATTGCGCAATGTGAGTGAGCCGCAGCGCGACGTGCTCGTGGCGGACCTGGCCATCACGGGCAACGGTGCCGACGAGCAGCTCCGGCCGTCGCTCGTGTTCTTTCCTAACGCGACGCAGGCCGTCGGATCGCCCGGCATTTCCGCGGGACTCCGCGATGACGTGTACACGATCCTCGCCGCGTACGACACCAGCGCGAATTCGTGGGCGACGATCCGCGTCCTCGTCATCCCTCTGGTGTCGTGGCTGTGGCTCGGCGGCGCGGTCGTTGGACTCGGCGCGGTGATCGCCGCGCTGCCACAGCCCAAGCGCCGTGAGGTCACGCGCCCTCTGCTCGAAGCGCCTGCGACCGTGGGCGACTGATGCCACGCTGGCTCCGCTACGGGGTCGTGCTCGGCATCGCCGCGCTGGTCGTCGTGCTGATGCTGTCGTTCCGCCGCGATCCGCACGACATCCGCACCGGCACGGTGAACAAGCCGGCCGCGGCGTTCACCCTCGACCGGCTCGATGGCAATGGCAAGGTGACACTCGGCGACCATGCGGGAAAGGTCGTGATCATCAACTTCTGGGCGTCATGGTGCATCCCGTGCAAGGAAGAAAACCCCGCGCTCGTTCGCGTGTGGGAGCGCTATCGCACGAGCGACGTCGTTCTGATCGGGGTCGTCTATCAGGACTCGCTCGAGCGCGCGCGACGTTACGTGCGCGACAACGGTGTGACCTGGCCGACCGCGACCGACGACGACGGCCGCGTCGCTTTCGCGTACGGCGTCTTCGGCATACCCGAGACCTATTTCATCGGGCCCGACGGGATCATCGCTGGACGGCACATCGGTCCGATCGACGAGGCGACGCTCGTCGCCGCGATCGACGGCCTGAGACCGAAGGCGACGCGATGACTCGGGCGCGGGCGCTCATCCTCGTCGCTCTGCTCGCGATCCTCGGGGCGGTCGGGTGGAGCGCCCGGCCGCACGACGCGACGGCGGCGGAGCGCGTCGATCGGATCACGAGCGAGGTGCGCTGCGTGACCTGCCAGGGTCTTTCGGTGAAGGACTCGCCGGCGGCGAGCGCGCGGCAGATGCGCGACCTCGTGGTGCAGCGTGTCGCCGAAGGCCGGACGGATGACGAGATCCGTGACGAGTTCCGCGCCTCGTATGGAGACTGGGTGCTGCTCTCGCCACCGGCGTCGTCGTGGACCGGCCTCATCTGGCTGGTGCCACTCGTCGCGCTCGCGGCTGGTCTCGTCGTGGCGCTCGGGCGGATACGTCCAGGCGCGCCGAACGTCGCCGCGCCGCCCGCACGAGAGCTCGCCGCGCTGCGAGAGCGTGTCGCGCGCGAGGAAGCGCTCGATCTGCCGCAGGCGGACGGTGCCGATTGAGCTACCTGCTCTTCACGACGCTCTTCCTCGTTGGTCTCGCACTCGCCGTGCGACCCCTGCTTGCGCGCCGCGAGGTCGCGTGGCCGGTCGAAGCGCCCGACACGCGCGACGACATGGCGCGCGCGGTGAGCTCGCTGCGCGATCTCGAGTTCGCGCGCGCCGCGGGCACCATCGCGCCGACGGACCACGAGCGGCTGCGCAGCTTGCTCGAACGCGGCGCGTTCGTGAAAGAGCGTGAGGCACGACCGACACCCGCGCCGTGGCGGACGCTCGCGCTCGCGGCCCTCATCGCGGGCATCGCTGTGGTGCTCGTCGTCATCGAGCTCCCACGGGCGGCCGGTGACCGCGCGCCGGGCGAGCCGATCACCGGCACCACGCCTGTCACGGCGACGGTTCCCGAGCTGGAAGCGCGCGCGAAGGCGAGCCCGCGCGACGTCCCGACGCTGCTCGCGCTTGCCGACGCGTACGTGACCGAGGACCGCGTGACCGACGCGGTCGCGATGTATCAGACGGTGCTCGCGATCGACAAGGACAGCGTCCCGGCGCTGAACGGGATCGGGTTCATGCTGTTCCGCTCCGGTGAGATGAACGGCGCGCGTCTCGCGGCTGACCGCGTACTGACGCTACGTCCGCGGGACGCCGACGCGCTCTTCCTGAAGGGACTGATCCAGTACCGCAGCGAGGACTGGCGCGGCGCCGTCGACACGTGGACGGTGTTCCTGGATGTCGGCGAATTCCATCCCGCGGCGCAGATGGTGCGCCCACTCTATGAGGACGCGCGGAGGAAGGCGGGACTCTAAGCCGCGCCGGCTAGCACGAGATCCAGCAGAACGGCGTACGTAGCGCCGGCGTGGGTGTCGGGGTCGCGATCGTGATGCAGCACAGGTTGAACGTCGGCACCGGTGCGGGCGTCGGCGTGGCGATGATGATGCAGCAGAGGTTCAGCGTCGGCACCGGTGCGGGCGTCGGCGTCGGTGTCACGATGGTGATGCAGCAGATGATCAGCGTCGGCACCGGTGCGGGCGTCGGCGTCGGTGTCACGATGGTGATGCAGCAGATGTTCAGCGTGGGCACCGGCGTGGGCATCGGTGTCGGCGCGATCGTCC
>JALYLT010000299.1 GCA_030774095.1 Chloroflexota bacterium | reverse complement strand
TCGGCCGGATCCGATGCGCGCAGCGACCGGGTCAGCGCGCCGATCGCGCGCCCGAACTCGAGCGGACGCGCGGCGGCCTCGCCCTTCCAGAAGGGCATCTTCCCGGGAACGCCGGGTGCGGGCGAGACGAGCACGCGGTCGTGCGTGATCTCCTCCACCCGCCAGGTCGACGCGCCGAGGAGGAACGTCTCGCCCTGGCGCGTCTCGAACACCATCTCCTCGTCGAGCTCGCCGACGCGGCCCTTACCCGGCTCCGCACCGACAAGGAACACTCCGTACAGCCCGCGGTCAGGGATCGTCCCGCCGCTCGTCAGCGCGATGCGGCCGGCGCCCTCACGCGAGCGCAGCGCATTTCCGACACGGTCCCACACCACGCGCGGCCGTAGCTCAGCGAACTCGTCGGACGGGAAACGGCCAGAGAGCATGTCGAGCACGCCTTCGAGGATCGGCCGCGCGAGATCGGAGAACGGGGCCGCGCGCCGCACGACGCGCTCCAGGTCATCGACGGTCCACGGCTCGACCGCGACCATCGCGACGATCTGCTGCGCGAGGACGTCGATGGGATTGCGCGGGTAGCGCGACTGCTCGACCGCGCCGGCGTGCATGCGCTCGGTGAGCGCCGCGCATGCGAGCAGGTCCCCGCGGAACTTCGGCATGATCACGCCCTTGCTCGGCGTGTCGATGCGGTGGCCGGCGCGACCGATGCGCTGCATGCCGCTCGCGACGGACGGCGGCGCCTCGACCTGGATCACCAGGTCGATCGCGCCCATGTCGATGCCGAGCTCGAGCGACGACGTCGCGACCAGCGCGCGCAAACGCCCGGCCTTGAGGTCGTCCTCGATGCGGAGGCGTTGCTCGCGCGCGACCGAGCCGTGGTGCGCGTGGACCAACTCCTCGCCGGCGAGCTCGTTCACCGCGTTCGCGATGCGTTCGGCGAGGCGCCGGCTGTTGACGAAGATGAGCGTCGAGCGATGCTCGCGGATGAGCTCGAGGAGCCGCGGGTAGATCGCGGGCCAGATGCTCGACCGCGCGTCGGCACGCGACGCGGGGCCGCTGCGGATCTCGAGCGTCTCGGTACCCAGCTTCGACATATCGTCGACCGGTACCTCGACGCGCAGGTCGAGCTGCTTGGTGTGACCCGCGTCGACGATCTTCACCGGCCGCTGACCATCGGCGTTGAACCCACCGAGGAAACGCGCGACCTCATCGAGCGGCCGCTGCGTGGCCGAGAGACCGATGCGCTGCAACGGACGGCCTGCGAGCTCCTCGAGCCTCTCCAGCGAGAGCGCGAGGTGCGCCCCGCGTTTGGTCGCGACCATCGCGTGGATCTCATCCACGATCACCGTCCGCACGCTGCGAAGGCTGTCGCGCGCAGAGCTGGAGAGCACGAGATACAGCGATTCGGGCGTCGTGATGAAGATGTCGGCCGGCGTCTTCGCGAACCGCGCGCGGTCCCGCGCCGGCGTATCGCCGGTCCGGGTCGCGACGCTGGGCTCGCGGAGCGGCGTGCCCATGCGCGCGGCGACGTGGCGGATGCCAACGAGCGGCCCGCGCAGGTTGCGCTCGACATCGATGGCCAGCGCTTTCAGCGGCGAGACGTACACGACGCGACAGCCTTCCGGCTCCGAGTACAGGAGCTGATCGATCGCGTAGAGGAACGCCGCGAGCGTCTTCCCGGACCCGGTCGGCGCGAGCACGAGCGTGCTCTGACCCGACGCGACCTGTGGCCAGGCGAGCTCCTGCGCGCGCGTGGGCGCCGCGAACGAGCTCTCGAACCAGTCGCGGGTGGGCTCATGGAAGGTCGCGAGTGCGCCGCTCCCCATGGAGAGAGAGTACTAGCGCTCGTCGGACCGCTACTGCACGAGGAGGTCGTCCGTAGCGCAGGTCACAGTCATCCAGCCCGTCCGTGTATCGAATCGGAATGCGACCGGAATGGGCGATCTGGTCTGCTCCCCAGTGCGCTCATCGAACGAGATGACAAAGACCCGCCCTGGGCTGCTGGCCTCGATGGAGAGGAAGTAGGGCGGCCCGATACGCGTCCCGTCCGAACACATGGTCGTGCGACTCAGATCGACGCGCATCCGCGAGATCGGGTTCGTGGCGAAGTTCATCACCGATCCCGCGCTCTCGCTCGGCGTTGGGGAATCCGCCTGCGGCGCTGTGACCACTGGTGCGGGTGCGACGAGAATCAGGAGCAGTACGAGCGACACGACGGCAACGGCGCCGGACAGCACGACGACGTGCCGGCGTCGTGTCGGCTCCGACGTGGCGCCCTCGATGTCCTCGATCACGTCAGCGCAGCCTGTTCGCCAGTTCTACGAGCTGCGCCACGGTCAGCGTGCGCGATGACATCTCGAAGACCATGGTGTTCTCGACCCAGCGGATCGCGCTCGTGCCACCAAACGTCACGGTTGCCTGCGCTGCCTGGCCGCGCACGCGCAGCGGCGGGTCCATCTCGAGCGGCGACGTGTAGGGCAGCGCCTCGCTCTGCGGCAGCGGCGCGACCGTGACGAGGTCGCCGGTCGCGCGCAGCCGGTAGGTCGTGGCGATGGAATCGTTATTGACCAGCCCGGTCTGGCCCTGCAAGGTGATGCGGAAGGTCCTGACCGCGTCGTCTCCCGGGAGGACCAGCGTCCGATCCGGCACCGGCCGCGTGTTGAACGTCGGCCGAGCCATGGTCGGGAGCGCCGGGGCCGAGAACGCGTAGATCGGCGTTTGGCTGGCGCGCTGGCCAGGCGCGAAGGCAAGCGCAGTGAAGAACACCAGGGCCACGCCGACGGCGGCGACCGTGACGACGGTCATCCCGAGACCCCCTCGCCCCGGGCGCTCCGGCCGGCCGGCGTCGAGGTCGTAGATCACGGAGGAAGTATGCGCGGCTAGGTCGCGGGGACTTGCCTCGCGAGCCAGTCCAGCGCGTAGTCAGCCACCTCTTCCCAGCCCGGCTGCCGGCAGGTCCAGTGCGTCCGACCTGGGAACTCGTGGTATTCCGTCACCGCTGTCGAGCGTGCGTATTTCCGGAAGTTCGCAAGGTTCATCTTCGCTTCGACCGTCCGGTCTAACTGGCCGGCGATGATCAGGAGCGGCGCGCGAAGATGGTTGCGGAAGTTGACCTTGGTGACGTCGGTGAGCTGCGCGAGGAGCGCCTGGAAGAAGAGGCGGCCGGACGTCGGGATCACGTGCTGGTCGTAGGCCGCCCGCTGCTCGGGCTCGCTCAGGGTGTGGACCCAGCCCCACTGGAAGTCCTTGAACGACATG
>JALYLT010000298.1 GCA_030774095.1 Chloroflexota bacterium | reverse complement strand
TCAGGAGCGGGATGGCGTTCACGTCGAATGTGTTGCGCGTGTACTTCTCGAAGGTGCGGATGCCGCGCTCGCAGAGGATCACGTTCCGGTTGCCACGCGCGAGCACGTACTCGGCAGCGAGCAGGAGCTCCTCGATCGTCGCGGCCATGCCGCGCTTGAGCAGCACCGGTTTGGGCTGATCGCCGACCTCGTCGAGCAGCGCGTAGTTCTGCATGTTGCGCGCGCCGATCTGCAGGCAGTCGGCGACGCGCGCGACCGCGTCGACGTCGCCCGGGGTGAGGACCTCGGTCACGATCGCGAGCCCCGTCTCCGCGCGCGCCTCCTCGAGGATGTCGAGGCCCGCCGCGCCGAGTCCACGGAAGTTGTACGGCGAGGAGCGCGGCTTGAACGCGCCACCGCGCAGGATCGTCGCGCCGGCCGCGCGCACCGCCCGCGCGGTCTCGAGTGTCTGCTCGCGCGACTCGACCGAGCACGGCCCGGCCATGATCGCGAGCGGCGCGCCGGCGCCCACGGGCACCGGCCCGATGCGTACGACCGTGTCTTCTGGAATGACCTCGCGCGATGCGAGCTTGAACGGGCGGCTGACCGGGACGACCTCTGCGACGCCCGGCAGTGACTCCACTGCTTCCGCGGCCTCGCGCGACGTGGTCCCGAACGTGCCGATCGCCATGCGCTCGGCACCCGGGAGAGAGATCGGAGTGATGCCGAACTCCTGGATGCGCGCGACGACCGCATCGATCTCGCGCTGCGACGCGCCGCGCTTCATGACGACGAGCACTAGCGCGCTCCGCCGCGCGCATTATTCGGAAGTTCGACGGCCCACGACGGGCGCAGCGTCTTCGCCCCACGAAGGAAGGCGTGCCGGATCTCCTTCTGCGACTTCGAAGTGTTCCAGGCGATGAGCACGCGCACGCACATCCCGAGCGCGCCGGGCACCGGGATCTCCCGCCCGCAGATGAGCGGCACATCCGTCCAGCCGAGCCCGGCGCGCGCGGCATCCGCGGGGAAGGCGGCGTCGAGATCCGGCGTCACGGTGAACCAGACGTAGCCGATGTCGTCGGGGCGCAGGCCGTTGAGCTCGGTGAGGATACGGAGCAGCTCCGCCGTGCCCTCAAAGATCGCCGTCGGGTCGTTGGCGCGGATCGTCGTTGCGCCACGCACGCCGCGGACCGCCATCAGGCTCGTCCCGCCGCGGCGAGCGACGCGACGAACACGCGCAGCGCATCCGCGCGCCGCTCCGGTGGCGCGTTCGTGACGACATCGATCGCCGCGCTGCCGACAACGATCCCGTCCGCGGTGCCGCGTAGCTTGGAGACGTGCTCCGGCGCGCTGATGCCGAAGCCCACAGCGATGGGCAAGGTCGTGTGGCGCCGGACGCGGCCGACGAACTCCGCGACGTCGGAGGCGAGAGCGCGGCGCGCGCCGGTCACGCCGGTGAGCGACACGCAGTACACGAACCCGTGGGCGCGCGGCAACAGCTTTGCGAGGCGTTCGTCCGGCGTCGTCGGCGCGTAGAGGTCGATGCGCAGCAGACCCGCCGGCGCGAGCGCAGCGTCGAGCTCGGCGCTCTCCTCCGCCGGCATGTCGGGGACGATGACGCCCGCGATGCCCACGCGTGCCCCGTCTGCCGCGAGGCGCTCGAAGCCGTACTGCATGAAGGGATTGGTGTAGCCCATGAAGAGCACCGCTGCGTCGCGCTCGCGCACGACCACGGCGGCCTCCGACAGGCAGTCCTTCAGGGTGACGCCATTCCGGAGCGCCGCCTCGCTCGCTCGCTGCACGGTGGTGCCGTCTGCCAGCGGATCGCTGAAGGGGACGCCGAGCTCGAGCACGTCCGCGCCGCCGTCCAGCGCGGCGCGCAGGAGCGCCCCGGTGGACGAGCGATCGGGATAACCGACGGTGAGGTACACGACGAGCGCGAGCCGCCGCTCCTCTCGTGCGCGCGCGAAGGCGCGCTCGACACGCATCGCTCCGCTCACAGCGACGGCCATTTCGCCTCTCGTGCGCGCATCACGGATTCGAGGTCCTTGTCGCCTCGACCCGAGAGGCAGACCAGGACGTCGGTGTCCGCGCCGTACTGCACGCGGATGGGGGCGAGGTCGGCGATGGCGTGGGCCGGCTCGAGCGCCGGGATGATGCCCTCGGTCCGCGAGAGCAGGCCGAACGCGTCGAGCGCCTCCGCGTCCGTCCGCGACACGTATTCGACGCGACCCGTCTCGTGCAGGAATGCGTGCTCGGGCCCGACGCCGGGATAGTCGAGGCCGGCGGACACCGAATGTGTCTCGCGGATCTGCCCGTGCTCGTCCTGCAGCACATAGCTTCGCGTGCCATGCAGCACGCCAACTCGGCCGCCGCCGATCGATGCGGCGTGCTTGCCGCTCTCGACGCCCAGGCCGCCTGCCTCCACGCCACGCAGCTTCACTTCCCGGTCGTCGAGGAACGCGCTGAACATCCCGATCGCATTCGAGCCCCCGCCAACGCATGCGACGACGACGCTCGGCAGCGTGCCGACGCGCTCCAGCCACTGCGCGCGCGCCTCCCGGCCGATGACCCTCTGGAACTCGCGCACCATCGTCGGGTACGGGTGCGGCCCGATCGCGGACCCGAGCAGGTAGTACGTCGTGCGGACGTTCGTGACCCAGTCGCGGATCGCCTCGTTCACCGCGTCTTTCAGCGTGCGGCTGCCGGCGTCGACGGCGCGCACCTCGGCGCCGAGGAGGCGCATGCGGAAGACGTTCGGCGCCTGCCGCTGCATGTCCTCGGTGCCCATGTACACGACGCACTCGAGCCCGAGTAGCGCGCAGGCTGCCGCGCTCGCGACGCCGTGCTGGCCCGCGCCCGTCTCCGCGACGATGCGCTGCTTCCCCATCCGCCGCGCGAGGAGCGCCTGTCCGAGCGCGCTGTTGATCTTGTGCGCGCCGGTGTGGGCGAGGTCCTCGCGCTTGAGCATCACGCGCCGCAGACCGACGAGCTTCGCGAGACGCGACGCGTCGGAGAGCGGCGTCGGGCGCCCGACCCACTCGCGCAGAAGTCGGTCGAGCTCCTGCTGGAACGCCTCGTCCGCGCGCGCCGCTTCGAATGCGGCCTCGAGCTCGGCGATCGCGGGCATGAGGGTCTCCGGCAGGAACTGACCACCGAACCGGCCGTAGCGTCCACGCGCGTTCATGCCGTCGCCGCCTCCGCGGCACCGATGAGCTGGCTCTTCGCCGCGAAACGCGCGAGTGCCTGGCGCGCCTTGCCCCCGTCGATCGCACGCGAGGTGACGCCGAC
>JALYLT010000297.1 GCA_030774095.1 Chloroflexota bacterium | reverse complement strand
CTCCGCGAGGCGGAGATGCGTCTCCACCGAACGCTCCGGTGCGAGCCAGCCGGCTTGCGCGTCGAACAGGCCGATCCAATCGCGATCGACATCGAAGAGCGGATACCGTCGCTTGAGCTCGGCGTTGTCGAGCACCTCATGCGCGAGATCGTGCATCCGGGCACTCGCGAGCGCTCCCGACACGAGCTCGCCGCCCGGTGGTCCCATGTACAGACCGCCGGTCTGCGTGAGCAGCGCCTCTCCGCTATCGCGCTCGAGCTCGCGCCACAGGTCCCACGCGCGTTTGAGCAGCGGCACGTAGCTGGGGTGCTCGTAATAGGACAGCCGGATGATCCGCGAGAGCCCGCCGAATGACGCGAGCGTGTGCCCGCGCGCGAAGCGCTCGAATCCGAGGACGCGCTGCCCGCGCTTCGCGAGGTGGTACGCCGCCGCGCTGCCGTGCGCGCCGAGCCCGGCGACGATCGCGTCAAAGACCATCTCGCTCATTGCGTGGTCAGCCGGCGATGGCCATCGCGACGATGTTCGCGACCTCCTCGGTCCGCTGGCTTCCGGCCTCGACTCCTTTGATCCGGCTGCTCTGCAGCCCGGCACGCACCGCGTCCTCGATCGCGCGGCTCGCATCACTCTGACCGAGGTACTCCAGCATCAATGCGACGGCCCCGATCGCGCCGATCGGGCTCGCGACACCCTTGCCCGCGTACTTTGGTGCCGAACCATGGATCGGCTCGAACATCGAGACCTTGCCGGGGTTGATGTTCCCCGAGGCCGCGACGCCGAGACCGCCGCAGATCGCGGCGCCGAGGTCGGTGATGATGTCGCCGAAGAGGTTCGTCGTAACGATCGTGTCGAACTGCTCCGGGCGCAGCACCAGCCACATGCAGGCCGCATCGACGTACATCGCGTCGCGCGTCACGTCGGGGAACTCCGCGCCGATCTCGTCGAAGATCCGGCGCCACAGCTCCTGCACCGGGATGGCATTGGCCTTGTCGACGAGCGTCAGGTGCCGATCGGGCCGCGTGCGTGCGAGCTCGAACGCGTAGCGGATCACGCGCTCGATGCCCGGGCGCGTGAAGCGCATCGGCACCTCTGCGACCTCATCTTTGCCGGTCCCGGTGATCTTCCCGGTCTGCGTGTACACGTCCTCGGTGTTCTCGCGCACCACGACGAGATCGATGTCCTCCGCACGCTTGCCCTTCAGCGGCACGAGGCGGTCGTCGTAGGCGACGATGGGACGGAGATTGACGTACAGGTCGAGCTGGCGGCGCATGCCGAGGATGACGTCCCGCTCGACGACGCCGCGGGGGGCACGCGGATCGCCGATCGCCCCGAACAGGATGGCGTCGAAGACGCGCAGGCCGTCGATGTCCTCGGGGGTAATGCGGCCGGCCGACTCTAGGTAACGCGCCGACGACCACCGTAATTCCTCGCGCACCGTGGAAAAACCGAAGCGCCGCTCGGCCGCGTCCAGGACGCGGAGCGCCGCGCGGGTCACTTCTGGGCCGATGCCGTCGCCGCCGATGACGGCGAGTCGGAAAGAAGGGCTCATGGGACGCCGGCAATCCTCGCAGAACCGTTGACGTAGCGCAGGCGGGCGACTAGCTTCATTGCAGATGCTTTATCGCTGCTGCGCCATGGCCATGCCCGAAGCCCATTGCACCTGCGTCTGTGCGATGGGTAACCACGGTTTGGGAGGCGGCAGCTAGCTCGCATACCCGTTCTCAGCGTTTCAGCACAGGCCTCCCAGACGGGAGGCCTTTTGATTTCCAGGGGAGGAAAAGAGATGAGTGACACGAGATATCTGGCGATCGCGTTCTCGAGCCGGATCGCCAACGGACATCTGCGGACCGCGGTTACCGCGGCCGCCCCGGCTGACGCGAAGGTCGTGCGGACGCGCTCGGACGTGGTCGCGGCGGTCTTCGAAGTGGATGAAGACGTCGACGCGCGCAGCGAGGGGGAGCGGCTGCGCCGTCGCGTCTCGAAGGAGGCCGAGGACGATCAGCTCTCCGTCGCCGTTTCGGGTCCGAAGCGCGGCGCGACCGGCGCGCACCTCGCGCTCCTCCAGGCCGAGCAGGCCGTCGCGCTTGCGCGCACGAATGGCGGTAAGGCGAAGACGACGCACTTCGAGGACCTCGGTCCGTACCGCTTCGTTCTCGGTCAGCCGGAGAGCGACATCGAGGCCAACGCCGAACGCGTGCTCGGTCCGCTCGCTGACGATGAGCGTTATGCCGATCTGGTTCGCACGCTCGAGGCGTATCTCAAGCTGCACGGCAGCGTGAACGGCGTCGCACGCGAGCTGTACCTGCACCGGAACACGGTGCGGCAGCGGCTGCGGCGCATCGGTCAGCTCACCGGCGCGAAGCTGAGCAGCGCGGACGACCGCCTCGCACTGCACCTCGCGCTCCTCGGACGGCAAGCGCTGGAGCGCATCGCGAGCTAACGCGACGCGGGCGTGGCTCCCCGGTATGCCTCGACGAGGACGCCGAGGCTCGCCGGATTCGCGACCGCGCCCTCGCTGACCGCGCCCGAGAGCGGCTGCCCCATGAGCAGCCGCTTCACCGGGACCTCGAGCTTCTTGCCATTCAGCGTCTTCGGGATCTCGGGCACGGCGAGGATGCGATCCGGTGCGTGACGCGGCGACAGCTCGCGGCGCAGTGTCTCGTTGATGCGACGGCGCAGCGTCTCGTCGAGCGCCGCGTCCGATGCGAGCACGACGAAGAGCACGAGCTCCGCGTTCTCACCGCCCACCTCGACCACCAGGCTGTCCTCTACCTCGGGCAGCTGTTCGACGATCCGGTAGAACTCGCTCGTGCCCATACGCACGCCTCCGCGATTGAGCGTCGCGTCGGAGCGTCCGTAGATCACCGATGAGCCGTCGGCGTTGAAGCGGATCCAGTCGCCGTGCCGCCACACGCCCGGGAAGACATCGAAGTAGCTCGCGCGATATCGCGCGCCGTCGGGATCGTTCCAGAGGTACACGGGCATCGAGGGCAGCGGTCGTGTGATCACCAGCTCGCCGACCTCACCGACGACCGGCTTCCCTTCAGTGGAGTACGCCTCGACCTTCGCGCCGAGCGCCGCGCACTGCAGCTCGCCGGCGCGCACGGGAAGAAGCGGGCACGACTGGAGGAATGCGGTGCACACGTCGGTGCCGCCGCTCACGCTGCCGACGGGGATAGGTCGTCCGAGCGCGTCGACGATCCACCTGAAGCCCTCGGGCGAAAGTGGCGCGCCGGTCGAGCCGACGGCGCGCACCTGACGCAGATCGTTCTCGCGACCGGGCGAGATG
>JALYLT010000296.1 GCA_030774095.1 Chloroflexota bacterium | reverse complement strand
AGCACGACGCGCACCGACGTCGGGTGCGCCTCGAGGAACGTCAGGAAGTCGTCGCGCGCGAGGAGCGCGGCGCGGGTGTCCTCGAGCGCCGTTGCCGATGCGGAGCGCGGGCTCCCGTCGAAGAGCGCGAGCTCTCCAAAGAAGTCGCCAGTGCGCATGATCGAGACGAGCGCCTCCTGACCGAACTCGCCGGGGAGTGCGATCTTCACCGCGCCGGCGAGCACGACATACAGGTGCATCCCGGGATCGTCCTTGCGGAAGAGCGCCTCGCCGCGCTTGAACGAGCGCATGCGCATCCGCTCGGCAAGCTGCGCGACCTCGGCATCGTCGAGCTTGGCAAAGAGCGGATAGCGCCGCAGGTGGTCCGGGAGACGCGTCTCCGGCACGACGCGATTCTAGGTTTTCGACCACTCCGCGTATCTCGTTCCGTCCTTGACGAACATGCGAGCATTCACCGCCCATGGACGGCGAGACCACCACGGTCCGCACCGGCGAGGCGTACGTCTCGGGCGCGCTCACCGCGCTCGAGGAGGGCGCGCGCATGCGGCTCTTTTACGAGCTGCTGGCCGAGGTGGTGGAGTCGGTCGGCCTTCGCGCCTACCTTCCCCACCGCGTCAGCGACCCGGTCGCCGCCGCCCATTTGGACCCCCGGGCCGTGTACGACATCGACCGCGCGCACGTGACCTCGGCGCGTGTCGTCGTGGCGTATGCCGGCATCCCCTCCTTCGGCGTCGGGATCGAGGTCGAGCTCGCACGCGAGCACGCCGTACCGGTCGTGCTCGTCGTCGAGCGGGAGCGGACGGTCTCGCGCCTGCTGCTCGGCAACCCGGCGGTCGTCGAGGTCGTGCGCTTCGCGGATCTCGACGGACTCCGCCGCGGACTCACCGCTGCCCTCGGTCGCATCGCGGCCATCGCTCCCGGAGCCGCGCCGCCTGCCGTCTCGGACGATGTGGTCGTCCAACGTTTCCTCGCCTCGCTCGAGCAGGCGAGACACCTCCCCGACGGCGAGATCGCGGCCCTGTTGCGCATCGGGGAGCTGGACGGCGAGGCCGCGTCGACGATCCGCGACGCCGTGGCGACCGGACGCCTCTTCGGCGCGGGCCTGCGCGACCTCGTCGGTCGCCATGCGCTCCGCGGCGCCGATCTCGGCGTCTTCGTCCTACGCGACGTGCTCGAGCGCTCGCTCGCCGATACCGCGCGCGCGATCGGCCTCGATCCGCGGGCGACGCGAAAGCGTCTCGAGAGCGCGCGATCGCGTGTCGGCCTCGCGGCGGACGCGCCGGGCGTGGACATCGCACAATGGCTCGTGACCGAGCTGATCGCCCCGCCGACGCGGGCGCTGCAGCTCCATCTCTTCAGTGGAGGGCACGACGCCGCATGAGCAAGGGGCAGAAGAAGCAAAAAACGACCGGAAAGCTGGGCTGGCGGAGCAAGAAGGCCAACCACGGCCGCAAGCCAGGGATGGGTCGCGGCAAGCGCAACTAGCACCGCAGCGCTCGTAACGAAGACACGCCGCCCCGTTGGGCGGCGTGTCTTGGTTTCGTCCGAACGCGCCTAGCGGCGGCGCTTGCGTGCGGTGGTCTTACGCGCGGTCGACTTGCGACCGGTGCTCTTTCGCGTGGCCTTGCGCGCGGTCGACTTGCGCTTGGTGCCCTTGCGCGCGGTGGTCTTCTTCGTGGCGGCCGTCTTCTTGCGAGCGGTGCTCTTCTTCGCGGTCGTCTTCTTCTTCGCGGTCGTCTTCTTGCGAGCGGTGCTCTTGCGGCCGCCGCTTGCCTTCATGTCGTCGCCCATCGATGACGGTGGTGTTGGCGGCGTACCCGACGGCTGCGGTGCGGGCCAGATGGATCCAGGCTGCTTCTGCGCTGACCAATCGTTGCCGGTGTTCTCGTCCTGCATGAGGCCTCCCCAATTTTCTTTTGCGCTGGGAGAAGTGCTATGTGTGACGTGTCATATCGCGTTCCGCACCTGGCCGCAAGCGCGTAGTCGTACTAGACCGGCGCTGACACGTTGACGTCGTCGGGAAGAAGGCGCACGAACACCTCGCTTGCGAGCAAGCGGCCTCGCGCGGTGAGGCGGACGCGCTCGCCGGACCAACGCAGAAGGCGCGTGCCATCGAGCGACCGCAACGCCTTGCGCACGCGCGATGCCGCGTCCAGCCCGAAGTGCGTGCCGTAACGAGCCAGATCGAGGCCCTCGTCCAGACGCAGCGCGAGCATCGCGCCGTCCACCGCCGCGTCGGCGGCCGCGTCGACGATCCGCTCATCGTCTCGATCGATGGCACCGATGTACGTGGGCAGCACGCCGGGGTTGCGCGAGCGCACGCCGGCGAGATGCGAATGCGCGCCCGCGCCCACACCGAGCCAAACAGCGTTACGCCAGTAGCCGAGGTTGTGCCGGCAGCGCTTGCCGGGACGTGCCCAGTTCGCGATCTCGTAGTGCCGGTAGCCGTTGCGTCCGAGGAACGCTTCGGCGACCTCGTAGAGCGTCGCGATACCGTCGTCGTCGGGCTGGGCCGCGGCGGAGGGTCGCCGCCAGCGCTCGACGGACCGCCAGCCGGCCCCGGGCCAATTGGCGACGGCCTCCTCCGGTTCGAGCGCAAGCTCCAGGGGATAGCAGGACAGGTGATCGGGCCCCAGGCCGACCGCGGCGGCGAGGTCCTCGCGCCAGGCCGCCGCGGTCTGGCCGGGCCAGCCGAAGATCAGGTCCAGGTTCACGTCGAAACCGACCGAGCGCGCCGCGGCGACGGCGGGCGGGATGTCCTCCGGCTGGTGGGTGCGGCCGAGGGCACGCAGGCCGTCCCTGGAGAACGACTGGGCGCCCAGGGACAGCCGCGTGATGCCGACCCTGGCCCACGCCTCGAGCCGCGCGCGATCGAGCGTGGCCGGATTCGCCTCGACCGTCGCCTCGACCGGACGCAGATCGAACGAATCGCGTAGGGCAGTGCCGAGGCGAGCGACCTCTATTGGCTCGAGCAGGCTCGGGGTACCCCCGCCGAAGAAGAGCGTCGACACGCGCGGCTTCCCCAACCGGCGGCCCTCGCGCCTGATCTCAGAGTCGAGCGCATCGAGATACCGCGACCGAAACGCGCTCCGAGCCGGCGCGGTGGCGAAATCGCAATACGGACAGCGAGCTGCGCAGAACGGGATGTGCACGTAGAGCCCAAAGTCCTGCGAGCGAAGCGACGAACGCGGCTGACGCGTCGAGGGCGACGCGCTGCGCGGGCGACGCGCCGAAACCCTCTCTTCGCGCGAAACCCCGTCCCTTCGGGCCGGGGTCCCCTCGCGCGCGGGGGCCCTCGGCGC
>JALYLT010000295.1 GCA_030774095.1 Chloroflexota bacterium | reverse complement strand
GTGCGCGGCGGACTCACCTACCGCGAAGCGCAGCTCGCGATGGAGATGCTCGCCGCATCTGGGAAGCTCCGCTCGGTCGAGATCGCGGAGGTCAACCCCATCCTCGACGAAAGCAACCGCACCGCTGCGCTCGCCGTCGAGCTTGTCGCGAGTGCGCTCGGCGAAACGATCCTCTAGGTCCTCGCCCGCTACACGCGCTTCCGGTCCGTGACCGCCCGGTGGAACAGCGCAGCCACCTCCACGTTGCGTCGATCTCGCGCGATGTCGAGCGGGGTCAGGCCCTTTGGATCGGTGGCGTTCGGATCGGCGCCAGAGGCAAGCAGCAGCTCAGCGATCTCGAGGTCGCCGATGAAGGCCGCGCTGTGCAGCGGCGTGCCGCCCTCGCGGCTCTTCGCGTTCGGGTCGGCACCGGCCGCGAGCAGCAGCCGCACGATCTCGCGCTCACTGCTGGCCGCATCCGTCGCGACCGCCGAGTGAAGTGGCGTGAACCCCTGATCGCGTGAGGGAGCGCTCGGCTTCGCGCCGCGGTCGAGCAGCGCCTTCACGACGTCGCGCCGTTTGAAGAAAGCGGCGAGGCCGAGCGGCGTGTAGCCGTCGCCCGCGACCGCGTCGGCGAGGGAGGGGTCCGCAGCGACGAGCGCCTCAACGCGCTTCGCGTCGCCCACGGTCGCCGCCTCGAAGACGTCGAGCGTGGGCGCGCGGGACAGCAGGGCCGCGGCCACCTCGGCCTTGCCGTAGTAGTGGGCGAGCAGAACGGCCGACGTGCCGCGCTCGTCCCTCGCCGACAGCAGCGACGGATCGCCGTCGAGCATCCGGTCCACCGCGGCGCGATCGCCCTTCTTCACCGCCTCGAGAAACTCCGCTGCCATCTCGTGCCTCCCGTCTCTTGCATTACTTAGCCTTGCTAACTAATATCACGGCGTGCCGACCGACGCAACGGGGCCGCCCGCCAGGGTGCGAGAACGGGAGCTCGCGGACCGCCTGCACTCCGCCGCGATCCATCTCTTGCGTCGCGCGCGCCGGAGCGACCCGCAGACCGGCGCGACGCCAGCCCAGCTCTCCGCGCTGTCGGTGCTGATGAGCGGACCCAAGACGCTGGGCGATCTCGCGGCCGCGGAGCAGGTGCGTGCGCCCACCGTCAGCCGGCTCGCCGGCGAAATGGAGCGCATCGGCCTCATCCGCCGGCGCGACGATCCGCGTGACGCGCGCGTGGTGCGTGTCGAGACGACGGCGAAGGGCCGCCGCGTCCTTGGCAAAGGGCGCGAGCTGCGTATCGCCGATATCGAAGGCCGTGTGCGGCGGCTGGACACATCCGACATGGGGACGCTCGAGAAGGCCGTGGGCATCATCGAGGGAATGCTGCGCGACTGAGCGGCGTTAGCCTGTAGGCGACAGGGGAGGCCGCGTGCAGATACGTCTCCACAACACGCTGACGCGCCGCGTGGAGCCGGTCGTACCGGTGAACGACGGCGAGATCCGCATGTACACGTGCGGGCCGACGGTCTATCGGCGGGTGCACGTCGGCAACCTCCGCTCGTACCTGCTGGCCGATTGGCTCCGCCGCACGTTCGAGCTGTTCGGCCTCCGCGTCATATCCGTGAAGAACATCACCGACGTCGGGCAC
This sequence comes from Chloroflexota bacterium, assembly GCA_030774095.1. Classification (GTDB taxonomy): domain Bacteria; phylum Chloroflexota; class Limnocylindria; order P2-11E; family P2-11E; genus CF-39. The sequence goes on along the minus strand of JALYLT010000295.1, from coordinate 1,689 downwards.
ATGCGGCAGGACGCGGTGGACCGGGGTGAGGACAAGGTCATCGCCGCGGCGCTGGCGGAGGGCAAGACTCCGGCGCAGATCGCGGAGTTCTACGAGGCCGCGTTCCGCGAGGATGAACGTAAGCTCGGCATCCTTCCGGCGACCATCTTTCCGCGCGCGACCGCCCATGTCGCCACGATGATCGCGATGATCGAGCGACTGCTCGCGCGCGATCTCGCGTACGTCGTCGAAGGGACCGTCTACTACGCCGTAAAGCGATTCCCCGGCTACGGTCGCCTGTCCGGCAACGTGGGTGAAGCGCTGCGGCAGGGGGTGCGCACGGAGGTCGATCCGAACAAGCGCAACGCGGCGGACTTCGCGCTCTGGAAGCGCGCCGAGCCCGACCGGCGCGCGCTCGTGTGGAATTCGCCGTGGGGACCCGGGTATCCGGGATGGCACATCGAGTGTTCGGCGATGAGCACCAAGTACCTCGGCGAGAGGTTCGACCTGCATACCGGCGGCGTGGACAACATCTTCCCGCACCACGAGGACGAGATCGCGCAGTCGGAAGGAGCGCTCGGGCATCCCGTCGTCGGCACGTGGGTCCATGGGCAGCATCTGCTCGCCGACGGAGTGAAGATGGCGAAGTCCGCGCGGAACACACTCGAGGTCCACGAGATCGAAGCGCTCGGTCTCGACCCGCTCGCGTTCCGTTACCAGTGCCTCCTCACGCATTACCGCGCGCGGATGCACTTCAGCGTCGGCGCGCTCCGCCAGGCCGCCGAAGGACTTGATCACCTTCGGCAGCGCGTCCGCGCACTGTCCCAGCGTTCCCGACCCGCGCGAACAGCGCCGCTCCTACCCGATCGCGTCCGCGACGCGTTCGGCAGCGTCGCGCTCGATCGCTGGAACGAGCTCCTTCGTGAACGCCTTGCTGACGACCTCGACCTGCCCGGCGCGCTCGCCCTCGTTCACGCCTGCGTCGCCGACACGGACATCGCACCAGAGGTGCGCCTGCAGTTCGTACGCGACGCCGACGCGGTGCTGGCTCTCGATCTCGCGAGCGTCGCGCGCGAGCGGGAGGACGCGTCGTCCCTGGCGCTCGCGGCGATCGCGGACCACGAGCGTGCGCGTGTGACGCATGACTACGCCGCAGCCGACCAGCTGCGATCGAGGTTCGACGGTCTTCGGGTGGACGACCGCACGAACGGTGCGCTGGTCGCACGTGCGGACCGGCGCCTCGCTCCGCGGCAGCGCCAGACCATCGCGTCGCCGTTCGAGCTCCGCGACAGCCGCGCCAAGCGGCCGGTCCGGTCATGGTCGGTCTGCGTGCTGACGCGCGAATGGCCCGATGACGTCGAACGCTGTGTACGCGGCATCCTGAAGTACATCCCTTCCGACGGGGAGGTGCTCGTTCTGGATCAAGGATCGAGCGAGCGCGCGAAGAGGCAGCTCGATCTGCTCGCTGCACGCGAACGGCACGTGCAGATCCATCACGCGGACCGCGACCTGGGCGAAGGCGCCGGCCGCAATGCGCTGCTGCGCATCGCGCGCGGGCGATCCGTGCTGCAGCTCGATCCGTCAGTCGAGATCACGGGGCCGCTCTTCGCCGAGCTGGAGCGCGTGCTCGGCGACGGCGCAGGCATCGTCGGGCCGTGGGGCCTGCGCACCGCTGACATGAAGCATTTCGACGAGGTCACCGCGGGCGAG
>JALYLT010000294.1 GCA_030774095.1 Chloroflexota bacterium | reverse complement strand
GGGAAGTGAAGCGCAACGGAGTGATCGTCAACCCGCTCGACCAATAAGGTCGCCCGGCCGCGTCTGCGCGTGGCGCCTGCACCTCGAGCGAGCGTCTGCGCCCAGCCGGCCCGAACGCCACACGTCACGTCAACGGCGGGCCGGCGTAGCCAGCAGCGAGCGAGAGGTGTAGGCGCGACGCGCACACGCGGGGCGGCGCGCCGCGCGACTTATTCGACGAAGAGGTCGTCCGGGTAGCAATAGCGCCACGACTCCCCGCGTTCGAACGAGCGGATCACCGGATGCTTTGTCGCGTGGTAGTGCTTGGTGGCGTGCTTGTTCGGCGAATCGTCGCAGCAGCCGACGTGGCCGCAGGTAAGACAGAGTCGCAGATGCACCCAGCTGTCCCCGCTGGCGAGGCACTCCTCGCACCCGCGCGGCGTGTTCGGGGTGTGTTCCTTCGCGGCCCGCAGGTGTGCGCAGAGCTCGGGCTCTCCGGTCACTTCCCCGACGATACGCGCTCGTGCCTCATATCCTCCAGCGGTGGCCAGCACGCGGGGCGCGACGGTCGAGTTCCGCGACGTCTCGAAGCGCTATCCGGGCCAGCTCGCGGTCGATCAGCTCTCATTCAAGGTCCCGGCGGGAAAGATCTGCATCCTCGTGGGACCGAGCGGCTCGGGTAAGACGACCTCGCTGAAGATGGTCAACCGGCTCATCGAGCCGAGCAGCGGTTCCATCTTCATCGATGGACAGGATGTTCTCCGGAGAAAGCCGACGACGCTACGACGTGGCATCGGGTACGTCATCCAGCAAGTGGGTCTCTTTCCGCATCAGACGATCGCGGAGAACGTCGCCACCGTACCGCGCCTCATCGGCTGGCCGAAGGAGCGCATCGAGGCGCGGACCGAGAAGCTGCTCGCGCTCGTCGGTCTTGAGCCGTCACGGTTCGCACGGCGCTACCCGGCGCAACTCTCGGGTGGTGAGCGACAGCGCGTCGGCGTCGCACGAGCTCTCGCGGCCGAGCCGCCGGTGATGCTGATGGACGAGCCGTTCGGCGCGGTCGATCCGATCGTGCGCGATCGCCTGCAGAACGAGTTCCTCCGCATCCAGCGCGACCAGGGGACGACCGTGCTCTTCGTGACGCACGACATCGACGAGGCGATCAAGCTCGGCGACCGGGTCGCCGTGATGCGCGCCGGCAAGCTCGTGCAATACGCACCGCCCGGGGAACTCCTCGCACATCCCGTGAACGATTTCGTGGCGCAGTTCGTCGGCTCCGATCGCGGACTCAAGCGGCTTGCGCTCCTGACGGTCGGCGGCGTGGACCTGGACACGACAGTGGCGCGAGCGAGCGTGTCGTCGAACGCACCCGTCCTCTCCCCTACGAGCACGCTCCGCGACGCCCTCGTGCGCATGCTTGCGAGCGAGGCGCAGGTCGGCGTCGTGCTCGACGGACAGCGCTATCTGGGCGTGCTGACCCTTGCGAAGATCGGGAAGATGATCAGGAGCGATAGGTGACCCCGGGAGAGCCGCTGATCCGCTGGGACTGGATCGCGAGCCACCTCGACGAGTTCGCGTTCCGCCTCGGCGAACATGTCGAGCTGACGGTGATCGCGGTCGGCGTCGGCTTCCTCATCGCGTTCGCCCTCTCGCTCGTCATCCTTCGCCTGCCGCGCGCCGAAGCTCCCATCACCTGGATCACCGGCACGCTATACACGATCCCGAGCCTCGCGCTCTTCGCGCTGCTCATCCCTTACACCGGCTTCACGATCCTCACCGCCGAGATCGGGCTCGTTGGCTACACGCTGCTCATCCTTGTCCGCAACATCGTGCGCGGTCTACGCGGCGTGCCGCCCGACGTTCGCGAGGCGGCGGTCGGCATGGGGTACACGCCACGTCAGCTCCTGTGGGGCATCGAGATGCCGCTCGCGATGGCGGTGATCATCGCTGGGGTCCGCGTCGCGACGGTCACGACGGTCGGGCTCGTGACGGTGACGGCCCTCATCGGACAGGGAGGCTTCGGCTTCCTCATCCTCACGGGGATGCAGCGAGGCTTCTTCACGACGGAGATGATCGCCGGCGCCGTGCTGTCAGTGGCCCTCGCGATCGTGGCCGACGCGCTCCTGGTCCTGCTCCAGCATCGTCTGATGCCGTGGACCCGCGCGGCATGACGCTCCTCGGCGACGTGGTCCACTGGTTCGCCGATCCCGCGCACTATCAGGGGAGCGACGCGGTGCAGACGCGGATCCTCGAACATGTCACGGTCTCCGGCCTCGCCGTGCTGGTGGGCGTCCTCGTCGCACTCCCGATCGGCCTCTTCCTCGGGCACAGCGGCCGCCTGGGCTTCATCGCCATCAACGTCGCGAACATCGGACGAGCGATCCCCTCTCTCGCGGCGATCGCGCTCGCGATCCCGGTTGCCGGCACTCTGCTGGGCGTCCAGAACGGCCTCGGTTTCTGGCCCACGCTCATCGCGCTCATCCCGCTCGCCATCCCGCCCGTTCTGACCAATGCGTATGTCGCCGTCCGCGGCGTGGACAAGGACGTCATCGAAGCCGCGCGCGGGATGGGCCTGAGCGAGGCCGGGATCCTGCGCAGGATCGAGGTCCCGCTTGCCTTACCGCTGATCCTCGCCGGGGTCCGCACCGCGGCGGTGAACGTCATCGCCACCGCGACCCTCGGCGCACTGGTCGCGTTCGGCGGTCTGGGCCGGTACATCGTGGACGGGCTCGCGCTCCAGGAGTACGACAGGTTGTTCGCCGGTGCGCTGCTGGTCGCACTTCTCGCCATCGCCGTGGAGGTCACATTCAGCACATTCGAGCGCGCCGCAGCGTCGCAGGGCATACCCGTCCAACAGGGCGCGTTATAGGGGGGATGTCCGCCCAGGGGGCGATACTGCGCGCGAGGGCCGAGAGAAATGCGCTGCGGCCCGGAAGGAGTTTCCCAGTTGAACCGTGCCATTCGCCTCGCAATCCCATTCATCGTGGCGGCACTTGTCGCGAGCGCCTGCGGCGGTGCCACCTCTGGCGGAGCCAAGCCCGCGATCACGATCGGCTCCACCAACTTCAGCGAGCAGCTCGTCCTCGGGGAGCTATATAGCCAGATCCTCGAATCCAACGGCTATGCGGTGACCCGCAAGTTCAACCTCGGCAATCGCGAGATCGTGTTTCCCGCCCTGCAGAGTGGGCAGATCGACATGGAGGCGGACTACCTTGCGACGCTTCTCGCGTTCGTCGACAAGACCGCCACCGGATCGACCGACCCGAAGGCGACCGCGACGGCACTCCAGAACGCGCTGACCCCCAAAGGCGTCACCGTGCTCGACTACGCACCGG
>JALYLT010000293.1 GCA_030774095.1 Chloroflexota bacterium | reverse complement strand
CACCATGCCTCCACCGGCGGACGGCCGGCGGGGAGAGCGCAGGGTTGGGGATCATCCGCGGAGCCTTGGTCGCGGCGTTGGTCGCGGCGAGCGTCGCGTGGCCGCTCGCCCCGCAAGCCGCGGCCTTCGACGGCAATGCCAGCATCCAGCTGAGCAAGACCGTCGGCGCGTCCACGCTGACGCCGACGCTCGGGCTCACGTTCACGGTGACTCCCGATCGCGGCATCCCCGGCGATCAGCTGACCTATAAGGCGACCGTCACGAACAGCGGCGCGAGCGCCGGTCTCGCGGGGACGTTCACCGCCGTGAGCCAAAGCGCCATCGACTCGACCGTCGCCGCGTACTACGACGCTGTCGAGTACTTCTCGGGACCGGAGCAGAAGTGGATCCCGTTCGCCGTCGCCTCGGCCGCACAACCCGGGTACACGGTGTTCGAGCCACCGCCGGCGACCGGCGCGATGACGCTCCAGTTGGCCTCGATCGCCAGCGACGGCGTGACCTATCCGGCGACGGGCGACGCCATCCTCGGCACGCGCATCGCGAGTGGGGCGACCGCCAGCTGGACCTACAAGGCGTCCATCGTTCTCACGCCAGCACAACTCGCACTGCTGCTCGATCCGACGAAGGCTCGCGCCGTGCGCAACGTGGTGCACTTCGAAGTCACACCGCGCAAGCTGCAGAACGGCCAGCCGTATGTACAGCGGATCGACTTCACCGCGCAGTGGCGCGCCCTCTCGAGCGGTCTCACGAACACCGTCGTGACGATCACACCGCCATCGGGAGCACCGGTCGCGACAGCGATCGGTGCGCTCGCGCCCGGCGCCTCGGCCTTCGCGACCGCAAGCTTCGCGATCCCGGTTCCGGCCGCGAAGGCGACCGGCGAGACCGACGCGGCATACCTCGCGCGGCTTGGGCTCGTCGGCAGCACTCCACTCGTCGCGGGAGCCCACGCATCGGCGACCACGGCGGACGGCACGCTCGTCAATACGCCGGCGCCCGACCCAACAGCCTCGGCGACGGTGCTGCTGCCGATCGTACGGATCACGAAGCAAGGCCCGGCGACCGCCGACGCGGGAACGACCGCGCTGTACACCATCGGCCTTCAGAACACGGGATCCGCGCAGGCGCCCCGTCTCGCGGTCGACGACCTCTTCCCCGGCGGCGCGCACGTCGCGACGAGCGGCGTGCCCGCGACGATCGATCCAGGCGTGGCGGTGAGCGCGCAAGCGACCTTCGAGATCCCGCTGGCACAGCCCGTCGGCGATCTCACGGATACCGCGTCGGTGATGTGGCGAGACGCGAACGCGAACACCTACGGGCCGGTGTCGGCGACGTTCACGACCAGCGTCACCGGATCAGGTGCGGGCGCGACGCTCGTGCTCACGCCGGCGGCAGCGGGCCCGAACGTGACAGGCACGACGCAAACGCTGTCCGTCGTTGCGAAGGACAAGAACGGCGCGCCGATCCCGAGCCTCGCGGTGCAGCTCTCGGTCACAGGCGCGAATCCGTCGAGCCTGAACGCGACGACGGATGCGACCGGTCTCGCCGCGTTCACGTACACCGGGACGACGCGCGGCGACGACACCGCGCAAGCCACGGCGACGTATCGCGGGGCGTCGCTCGCGTCGAACACGGCCACGATCTCGTGGGTCACACCCATCCAGGCCGTCACCACGACGACGGTCCTCGCGCGCGTGTTCGCGAGCAACGGCTCGGGAATCTTCAACACGCCGAAGACGGCGACACCCAGCTTCACTCAGGTGGTGCCGACCGTGAACTTCAATCCGCCGGCCGGGACGGTCCCGCACAACACCTCGGGCGTCGGCGTCTTCACCCGGCCATATACGAATGTCACCACGGACCTTCAGGGAAACTTCACCGGCGCGATCCCGCTCACGGGGAACGGCCAACAGGCGGGTGTGGGAAGCCTCTTCAACTTCCAGCTGGTGCTCACGGGCGAGTTCACGATCGCCGCGGCGGGAGACGTCACCTTCAACTTCTTCTCGGACGACGGCTTCGTGTTCGGAATCAGTGACGGCGCGACGCGCGTGAGCGGTCCGATGGTGAACGTGCCGACCGCTGGCATCACGGAGTTCGAGGGCTACACGGTGGTCGGGTCATACAACCTTCCGACGAGTCCGGTGCGCAATACGATCGTCGTTCACTTCCCGGCGGCCGGCTCGTACCCGTACGAGGTCGACTACTCCGAGTGCTGTGGCGGGGAACTCGCGCTCATCATGACCCAGGGCGCCGGGTCCAACCCGACCGGGGTCCCGCCATCCGGATCGCTCGCGCTCACACCGATCACCATCGCGTCAAAGCAGGTCGGTCAGACGCAGACGTTCACGGTGGCCGCGATGGACGCTTCCGGGTTCCCGATCGTCGCGCTTCCGGTCGTCCTCTCGATCACCGGGCCCAACACCCAACAGATCCCTGCGACCACCGACGGCAACGGCATCGCGACTTTCTCGTACCAGGGCGCGAGCGCCGGGACAGACCACGCACAGGCCGGCGCCTCGCTCAGCGGCATGCCGGCGATCTCGAACATCGTGAACGTCCCGTGGACCGCGGCGCCCGCGCCGAAGCCGACGATCGGCGCGGTGAGCCCGACCGATGGGGGCGTCGTCACCGAGCCGGTCGCGATCTCCGCGTCGTTCGCGCCGCCATCCGGCCAGACGATCGCGTCGTGGAGCGTCACGTACCGGCGGGCCGGAACGACGACCGACATCGTCCTGGCGAGCGGGACGGGGACGCCCCCGGCAACGCTCGCGACGTTCGACCCAACGCGCCTGCCGAACGGGATGTATGTGATCACCGTGAGCGCGACCGCGAGCGGAGGTGGTATCGAGACGGCGACGACGAGTCTGGTGGTGGATGGAGCGCTCAAGCTCGGTCATTACGTGCGAACGTTCCGGGACCTCGCCGTTCCGCTCGCCGGGCTGCCGATGGAGGTCCTTCGCACCTACGACAGCCTCGACAAGAGCGTGGGCGACTTCGGCGTCGGCTGGCGCGTCGACATCGCCAACTTCCACGTTGCGACCGCGCGACCGCTCGGCCTCGGCGGATGGACGCAGTACAACGCGCAGTGCTTCTTCGGTCTGTGCTTGACCGCGTTCACGACATCCATCCCGCATGCGGTCGCGGTCACCTGGCCCGACGGCCACCAGGAGATCTTCGACTTCACGCCAGGCGGTGGGACGAACATCTTCTGGACCGGCACGGCGAAGTTCACCGGCCGTCCCGCTACGACGTCGACGCTCGATGCGCTCGGCAACACCGGTCTCGACTACTACGCCGACGGAAACCTTTACAGCGGCGGCG
>JALYLT010000292.1 GCA_030774095.1 Chloroflexota bacterium | reverse complement strand
CCCGTCGCGCGCATCACCGCAATGTCGACGTCGACGTCCGCGTACTCGCGGAGGAACTCATGCAGCGGCGGGTCGATGAGCCGGATGACGACGGACAGGCCGTCCATCGCCTTGTACATCTCGAAGAAGTCACCCTGCTGGAACGGGAGGAGCTTCGCAAGCGCCTTCTTCCGGCCCTCCACCTCGTCGGCCATGATCATGTCCTGCACGATCGGTAGGCGCTCGGCCTGGCGGAACATGTGCTCCGTTCGCGCAAGCCCCACGCCCTCCGCGCCGAGCTCGCGCGCGAGACGGCATTCCTCCGGCGTGTCGGCATTCACCCATACGCCCAGGGTGCGCCGCTGGTCCGCCCACGAGAGCAGCTCGATGAGCTCCTTCTCTTCACGGAAGTTCGGCTGGATCGTGGGCAGCTCGCCGAGGAAGACCTCGCCCGTCGTTCCGTCGATCGAGATCGCGTCACCCTCGCGCACGGTCTTGTCGCCGACGCGCATCAGACGCTTTTGCAGATCGATGTCGAGCGCCGCGACCCCGGCGACACACGGGAGGCCCAGTCCGCGCGCGACGACCGCGGCGTGACTCGTCGACCCACCTCGGGCCGTCAGGATCCCGGTCGCCGCGATCATCCCGTGGAAGTCGTCCGGACTCGTCTCGGGGCGCACGAGCACGACGAGCTGCTTCGATCCCTTGAGCTCGACGGCGCGGTCGGCGTCGAAGACCGCGCGCCCGGTCGCGGCGCCGGGCGACGCGTTGAGACCCTTCGCGAGGAAGCGGCCGGCCTTCCGCGCCTTCTCGACCTCCGCTTCGTCGAATCGCGGAAGGAGGAGCTGCTCGACGTGCATCGGATCCACGCGCTGAAGGGCCTCGTCCTTGTTGATGACCTTCTCGCGCACCATGTCGGTCGCGATCTTCACCGCCGCGCGCGCCGTGCGCTTCGCGCTCCGAGTCTGGAGCATGTAGAGCTTCGCGCGCTCGATCGTGAACTCGAGATCCTGCACGTCGCGGTAGTGCTTCTCGAGCCGCTGCGCGATCTTCTCGAACTGCGCGTAGACCTTCGGCAGCTCGTTTTTCATCTGGGCGATCTTCGACGGCGTGCGGATCCCGGCGACGACGTCCTCGCCCTGCGCGTTCACGAGGTATTCGCCGTAGAGCTCCTTGGCGCCGGTGTTCGGGTTGCGCGTGAAGGCGACGCCCGTGCCTGAGTCGTCGCCCAGGTTCCCGAAGACCATCGACTGCACGTTCACGGCAGTGCCGAGGTCGTGCGCGATCTTGAACGCGTTCCGGTAGTCGACCGCGCGGCGACCGAACCACGAGCCGAATACGGCCTCGATCGCAAGGCGGAGCTGCTCCAGCGGGTCGGTCGGGAACGGCTTCTTGGTCTCGCGGCGCACGATCTCTTTGAACTCGGTCACGAGCTCCTGCAACGCCTTCGGTGTGAGGTCGGTGTCGCTCTTCGCGCCGGTGGCCTTCTTCTTCGCGTCGAGAGCCTGATCGAACTTCTCGGCCGGAATGTCCTGCACGATGCGGCCGAACATCGAGATGAACCTGCGGTAGGCGTCCCACGCGAAGCGTGGATTCTTGGTGAGCTTCTCGAGGGCGGCGCGGCTCTCATCGTTGAGGCCGAGATTGAGCACCGTGTCCATCATTCCAGGCATCGACATCGCCGCGCCCGAGCGGACCGAGACGAGGAGCGGGTTCTTCGTGTCTCCCAGCTTCTTTCCGGTGGACTTCTCCACGTGCGCGAGCGCCTTCTCGACCTGATCCCAAAGCCCCGGCGGAAGCTTCTTTCCCGATGCGAAGTACGCGTTACAGGCCTCGGTCGTGATCGTGAAGCCGGGTGGAACGGGGAGTCCGGCGTTGGTCATCTCGGCGATCCCGGCGCCCTTGCCACCCAGCAGCGCGCGCATCTTCGCGCTGCCCTCGGCCTTGCCGTCGACGAAGAGGTAGACCCACTTCCTGGCCTTGGCGGCGCTCTTCTTGGCGGTCGCGCGTCGGCGTGCAGGCACCGAGCACCTCCCCTTCGGACGTCGCGATTCTGGCAGATTTCGTGCTCCGCCGGACGCCGCGATGGGTACGCCTGCGGTACATTCGGCTTCCTTGTACGAACGACCGGGTTACCGCACGCTCCTGGGCCGCATCCGCAACAACATCCGCCTGTACATCCGGAAACAGCTCGAGCTGCCGCGCCAGGAGATCGCCGAGATCGTGCGGGCGAACCTGCGTGCTGCGATGTGGTTCGGCATCGCCTTCGCCTTCGTCCTGGGCACGCTCATCGCGCTCACCGTGCTCGTGATCGCGGTCATCGCGATCTGGCTGCCGCTCTGGGCCGCCGCGCTCATCGTGCTCGTGCTGTTCGTCGCGCTGGCCGGCCTTACCGGTTACGTCGGATACAAGAAGCTGGAGCTTCGCGGTCCCACGCGAAGCATCAATTCGCTAAAGGAGACGATGCGTTGGGCGAAAGCCCGTCTGCTCGGACGGAGCGCGAGCTAGCCGATCTCCGCGCGAGCTTGGACGTTGACCTGAGCGAGCTGCGGACCCGCATCCGCGAGGATGTGGATCCGCGCAACCTTGTCCGCCGGCAACCGGCGGCGGTCTTGGGCACCCTGGGCTCGGTCCTGGCGATCGGCGCCGTCGGCATCGCGCGCGGCGTGCGCGAGCGTCGACTTCGCCGCTCGGACACCGAGCTCGACGCCATCATCGCTCGGCTTGGCGGCCGGGTGGACAAGCTGAAAGGCCGGGCGCGCACGCGACTCCGACAGACGCTGCGTAAGGAGATCGGCGAGGTCGAGCAGGGACCGAAGGCGCAGCAGGCGCTCTTCACCGCGGTCAGCACGGCGGTGACCGCCGCACTGACCCTGGTGGCGCGCCGCTTCGCCGGGCGCCTCGTCGGGGACGAGGATCTGCCGACAGATAGCTGATCGCGCGCAGGGGCCCAGCCCGAGGGCCGGGCCGCACACCGTCGTTACTTCCCGGGATAGGGTGCGGTGAACACGCTGAGCTTGTTCGGGCCTCCGTGGAACAGCGCGAGGTTGGCGACATACACGGTGCGTCCTTTGAACACGAGGCTCGCCGGCGAGTTGAACGCATTCGCGCCAGTGCCGCGGTATTCGGCGATCACGACACCCTCAGGCGACAACACTGCGATCTCGTCGGACTGATTCGAACAGACGTACAGGTTCCCGCGCACGTCGAACGCGATGCCGTCAGCGCCGTCGAGGGCGCCGCCCGCGACACCCTGCGCGAAGGGCTGGATCGCACCAAGTGATCCGCCCTCGTATGCGATGCGGAACACCTGATCGCGAGCAGTCATTGCGACATAGAGGAAGCGCTCGTTCCGATCGAATGCGAGCCCGTTGGCACCGAACGGCGGGAACTCACCCGA
>JALYLT010000291.1 GCA_030774095.1 Chloroflexota bacterium | reverse complement strand
GATCGGCACCATCTGGTTCGGCCTCGTGCCGCAGCACTGGTTCGGCGAATTCCGCGTCTTCGTCGCGGCGGCCCTCTCCGAGCTTGTGCTTCTCACGATGGTCGTCCTGACCGGAGGCCCGCGCAGCCTCCACGTGGGTTATCTCGTGGTGCCCGCGGTGGTGCTCATCCTGGCCGGCAGCGTCCGCCAGATCTTGCTGCTGGGCGGTCTTGTCTTCGCGGGGATCGGCGCCATCGCGGTGTGGTCCGCGCTTGCGGGCGAGCCGCCCGCCGAGGGCGTGATCTCGCGCTTGCTCCTCCTCGCGATGTTGATCGGTGCGTGCGCGGCCGTTGCGCGTGCGACCGGCCGCCATCGCGAGGTCACGACCGAACGGGCCGCCGGCCTCGCCGATGAGACCGTGGCCGTCTTGTCGATGGCCTTGACGGACGCGCTCACCAATCTGCCGAACCGTCGTGCGCTCGACGTCCATCTGCCTCACTTCGTCGCGGACGCGGCGCGCACCGGTCTGCCGTTCAGCGTCATCGCGGTCGACGTCGACGGTCTGAAGCGAGTGAACGATGAATTCGGGCACGACGCGGGCGACGATCTGCTCCGCAATTTCGGACGCGCGATCAAAGGGGCGATCCGCGGGAGCGACGTCGGGCTGCGGATCGGTGGCGACGAGTTCCTCATCCTGCTTCCCCGAACGAGCGAGGTGCCGGCGAAGCGCGTCGCCGAGCGTCTCACGGAAACTGCGCTCCTGTTCCCCGGGCAGTCGGGTCCCGCACGGTTCAGTTACGGGATCTCGACGAATCGACCTGGCGAGTCGGGCGACGACGTCCTGACTCGCGCCGACGCGGCGCTCAGAGCCGACAAGCGCGACCGCTCCACCACTGCGCTACCGATCGAGCCCCGCCGCTAACTCGCGGCGTACTCCGCACTCCACGAGGCGCTCACGTGTAGGCGTGAGAGCTCGTCCGCGAGCGTGATTCGCCGGCATCGCGACGCGGTCTAAAGGTTCGCCGCCGAGCACCGCGTCTCGCCGCCAAGCCGATGCGCAACCGTCTGCCGAGGTCATGACTGACGCGAAGGCGATCTCTGACATGACCAGGCGCTGAAGCTGCAAAGGGTTGGGTACCATATTTGATACCTAGATGGATCAACGTCTCGCCCAGTGGCGGCACTGGTTTCCGCTAGGAGCCGAGCTCGATGATCAGAGCAGACTTGTCGCTCGGCGCTAGATAAGGAGAGGTTGCATGAGTGCCCGTTCCGACATCGATGAAGTCCTCGAGGAGAAGCGCAAGCGGCCGGATTGGCCGACCGAACGCGCACTCATCACTGACGTTGCGATTCAGATCGCGATGATCTTTGAGAGGCTTCGTGAGGAGCAGGGCCTGAGCTACCAAGAGCTTGCGGAAAAGGCCGGAACCTCCAAGGCCCACGTGATTCGTCTGCTCAGCGGCACCTACGCAGGGATCAGCAACCGCAGCATCGCCAAGCTCTGTAAGGCACTCGGATGCGAACTCACGATCCAGCAACGTCCGACGCGTGCCACACGTCCAGTTCGCAGACCACAGCCCGCTCCAGCCGTGCGAGTTCCGACGCATGCGCCGCTGTTGGCGCGGACAGGACGCCGGGCCGCAAGCTAGAGCGAGCGTTCTGGAGCGAAGTTCGCGACCGCATCCGCGAGTTCCTTCGGACGATCGAGCGCGACGTTGTGTCCGGCGTCTAGCTCGACGAACTGACCGTTCGTAAGCGTCTTGATCATCCGCTGCGCGACGTCGGCCGAGAGCACGTTGGAGTGCGTACCCCGAACGAGCAGCACCGGACAGCGGATCGCACGCAGCGCATCCCACAGGTCGACGCGACTGGCGCTCGACATGATCGACGCGAGCGATTCGCGGCTCGAGCGCCACACGACGTCCCCGGCGTCTTCGCGGAACAGCCAGCGCATCCGGTTCGCGTAGACCTCCTCGGAATAGCCGGGCGACGTGCGGCGTAGATACGCGAGTGCGTCATCCGCGTACTCGAAGCGTTCCGGGCGCTCGAGCGAGAGGCGGCGCGCGCGCTCCGAGCCTTCCGGCATCGGCTCCGGTCCGGCGTCGACGACGACGAGACGCTGGACGCGATCGGGGTGCGCGGCGGCGAGCCGGATCGCGTGCGTGCCACCCATCGAGTGTCCGACGATCACCGCGCGCTCGATCGCGAGTGCGTCGAGCACCGCGAGCGCGTCGGCGACGAACTCCTCCGGCGCATAGCCGCCCGACGGCTTCCCGCTCTCCCCGTGACCGCGTGCGTCCGTCGCGATGAGTCGGAGTCGTCCCGTGACCGCGTCGGCGAAGAAGTCCCAGTAGCGGCCGTAGTTGCCGATGCCATGGAGCAGCAGCGTCGGCGGCGGATCGCCCGGCCACTCCCACGCGCGCAACGCGACTGCATCGCGGCTGAATGTGTGCGCCGTAGGCGATGGGTTCATCGATCGCGCAGCATAGCCTCGGCGGGCCCCACGGGCGCAATCACGTACTGTCTATCAAGATAGACAGTTGGCAGTTCGGATGGCAGAATGGGAGGCTGACCGGCAAAGTGAGACTTGGAGCCGTGTCTCGGGGCAAAGTGGCTGCGGAGGCAGAAGTGAGTCGGTACAAGGTCGTCTATGAGCGAGACGAAAACGGGAGTTGGATCGCCGAAGTTCCGAGCGTCCCAGGCTGCCATAGCTATGGCCGGACCATCGAGCAGGCGCGTGGGCGCGTGCGCGAGGCGCTCGATCTTTGGGTGCGAGATGCCAGCTCTGCCGATCTTGTCGACGATGTCCGGCTGCCATCGCGGCTGCGCGCATCAGTCAAGCGCGCGCGTGTGGAACGCAAGAAGGCCGAGGAACAGCATGAGCGTGCCCAGCGCACCGCCGCGCAGGCTGCGACCGAGCTCACGCGCGACATGCATGTCAGCCTGCGTGATGCAGGCGAGGTCCTTGGACTCTCACGGCAGCGGATCCAGCAGCTGACAGCCCGAACGCCGCGGAAGAAGACCGCCGCCAAGCGTGGCGCGCGCAAGACGGCGCACAGGTCGAAATGATCGCCGACCTCAGCGCGCTCGTCGAGCGACGCGAGCTGCTTGGCGATTTCGCGTGGCGCCAGCTTCGCTCGCGCTACAAGGGCTCGGTCCTCGGGTTCGGGTGGAACTTCCTCATCCCGCTCCTGCAGCTCGTTGTGTTCTGGATCCTCTTCGGCGTGCTGCTCGGCACTCGTCCGCGCACGGAGACGGGGGAGCAGTCCTACGCCGTGTTCCTCTTCGTCGGTCTCCTGCCGTGGACGTTCTTCGCGAACTCGCTCCAAACGGGCGCGGCGTCGATCGTTTCGAACGCGACGATCGTGAAGAAGGTGCGTCTCCCGCTGCAGCTACTCCCG
>JALYLT010000290.1 GCA_030774095.1 Chloroflexota bacterium | reverse complement strand
GTTCATCGCGGCGACGTTGGTCGTCGTTTCGAGCTTCATCGTCTACGGAGGGACCGCGGCGGCGCACGAGCGCCGCACCGTGGGGCCGTACCAATTCGTCGTCGGTTGGCTGAACGAGCCCGCCTACGTCGGCCTTATGAACAGCCTCGACCTGCGCGTGAGCGACACGCGCGTCACTCCCGCGAGGAACGTCGAAGGTCTCGAAAAGACGCTCACGGTCGATCTGCAGACCGGCGGCCTCGCGCCGCTGAAGCTCACGGTCACGGCTCGCTTCGGAACGCCGGGCGCGTACAACGGCTACGTGACGCCGACGGCGACCGGCGCCTACGCCTTCCATATCAAGGGCAAGGTCGAGGACCTCACCGTCGACGAGGTGTTCGAGTCCGGGCCGGGCCGGTTCGGCGACATCGAGTCGACGACCGCACTCCAGTACCCAACGAAGGTCCCGTCGGGCGACGATCTCGCACAGCGGCTTGCGGATATCCAAGACTCGATCCAACAGCTGCGCATCCTCGGCGCGGTCGCGTTGGTCGTGGGGCTCATCGCGTTCGTACGAGCCGTGACGGGACGAACACGTCCCTTCTGATGCGCTCCATCCTTCTTACCGCGTTCATCGCCGCGGGGGTCCTCGCTGTCACCGGCGGGATCGCGGCGGCACACGCGAACTACGTGAAGTCGAACCCCGCGTCGGACGCTCAGCTCACCAAGCCGCCGACCGAGGTACGTGTCACGTTCAGCGAAACGCCAGACGCCCGCGGGAGCGACATCGCCGTCCTCGACACCAGCGGCAATCGCCTCGATAGGCGTGACGTCACGCTGGTCGGCGACGAACCGAACACGCTGCGCGTTTCGCTTGCCACGATCGGCGACGGCGGCTACCTCGTCTCATGGACCACGGTCTCGGCTGTCGACGGCCACGAGACGAAGGGCGCATTCGCGTTCGCGGTCAACGCTCCGCTCCCGCAGTTCACCAAAGACTTCGCGCCCTCCGCTCCCCCGCCGACGGCCTTTGAGATCGCGGGCCGCGCGCTGTCGTTTGCCGGGATGGCGTTGCTCACGGGTCTAGCGTTCTTCACGATGTTCATCCGCGTCCCGATCGATGAGGCCGAGGCACGGCGCGAGCGGCGCCTCGTGATCATCGGCGGCGCGGCCCTCGTCATCGGCAGTGGCGTGCTCCTCGTGGATCAGGGCGCGAACATCCCAGCGCGGTTGCTCGGGCTGCTCGGGCTGCGCGCACTCGCCGGCGTCGCGGCGATCGCTTCGGTCGCCGTGCCCGCCCGGCTCTTACCCGCGGATGCGCGGCGCGAGGCCATCGCATTCTTCGGCCTCGCCGCCGGACTCACCGCGACGCTGGTGTCGCATGCCGCGGCAAGCGGCGACCTCCGCTATGTCGCGCTCGACTATCTCCACGTCATCGCGATCTCGATCTGGCTCGGTGGCGTTGTGGCGTTCTCCTACGTCGC
Source organism: Chloroflexota bacterium (assembly GCA_030774095.1). Classification (GTDB taxonomy): domain Bacteria; phylum Chloroflexota; class Limnocylindria; order P2-11E; family P2-11E; genus CF-39. The sequence goes on along the minus strand of JALYLT010000290.1, from coordinate 1,971 downwards.
GATGCCGTCGGCGCGCGGCGGCGACCCGCGTGAGCTTGGACGCACGATCTGGCGTTTCTCACTCACGGCCCTTCTGGCCGTTGCCGTGATCGTTACGACCGGGACGCTGCAGTCGCTCGATCGTCTCGTCCTCATCGAAGACCTGGTCGAGACGCCGTTCGGCCTCGCGCTGCTCGCGAAGATCGTGCTGCTCGTCGGCCTGCTCGGGCTGGGCGCGCTCAATCTGTTGGTGTGGGGACCGCGTATGCGGCGCGGCCTGGCGATGAGCGCGCAGTTCTGGCGCGGTGTGATCGGCGAGACCGCCCTTTTCGCCGGCGTCCTGGTCGCCGCGGCGTTCCTCACCGCCTTCGCGCCACCGGCGCAAGCGAATGGCGCCGCGTTCGACGAGACGAAGCACGTCAGCGGTATCCGCGTCGAGCTGCTGACCGCGAGCAGCCTTCCCGGGCGCAACCGATTCGTCGTGAAGGTGCAGCAGGGACTCACGCCGATCAGCGGCGCGGAAAAGGTCGCGCTGCGCTTCACGATGGTCGAGCACGACATGGGCGAGCAGGAGCTCGTCGCGACCGAGCGTGCGCCGGGCGAGTACGTGGCCGAGGGCAGCCCGACGGCGATGCTCGGCACCTGGAAGGTCCAGGTGATCGTGCGTCTGGCCGGGCGCGCCGATATCCAGGCGCTCTTCACCGTGCCGGTCTCGCAGCAGGAGGGGCAGGGTGCGACGACGAAGGTCGTCGCGATCCCGCCGTACCAGCTCATCGTGTTCTCGGAACCGGTCCAACCGCAGGCGAGCGCACCACTCACCATCAATGTCGTCGTTGTGGATGCGAAGGGCGATCCGGTGACCGGCAAGAAGGTGCGCGCGACGTTCAGTGGGCCGGTCGGAGTGATGGCGCCGCTCGACGCCGTCGAGAACGCCGCCGAGCTCGGGCCGGGCCGCTACCGCTTCACGGTCCCCGGTCTCGAGGCCGGCACCTGGAAGGTGACGCTGAGTCTGAGCGACGCGGGCAGCGGTGTGTACGTGCTCGACGTGAGCCGCTGACCAGCGTCATTGGACATCCTCATACAAGAGCGCTCCGCATGACCTCGGCGCGAACACCCACAGCCGGCGTAGCTCCGGATCCCAGCCGATCGTGTGTGCTCCCTCCTCGGTCTCGATCGTCTCGACCAGCCGCAGGTCGGCGGTGTCGAACGATTGCACCAGGCCGGGTGAGCCCATCGCGACGTAAAGGCGCTGCAGACCACGATCGAACATCACGACGTCGGGCGCCGCGGCGAGCTTGAGGCTTGCGCGGATGGCACCGTCGCGCCCGATCACGACCAGCTCTCCGGCATCCGTCGCGCAGAACAGGGCATCGTCGATGAGGGCAAGCCCATGCGGTCCGGCCGAAGGGATCTCGATGCTCCGCTCGATCCTGCGTTCGCTGGTGTCGATGACGACGATGCTCGGCGGATCGCTGATGTTCGCGTAGACAGAACGCGACGAGGTGTCGTAGAGCGCCCATCGCGGCCGTCCGGGAAGGGCGATTCGGCCGATCACGGCGCGCCCTGCGACATCGACGATCGTGCATGTGCATCCGACGCCAGGCGGTTCGCCGAGATCGAACGTGTATGCGCGGCCTTCGCGGACGTCCAGGGCGACGCCGTTCGGCCGCTCTCCGACAGCGACCTGACCCAACAGCTTCTCGTCGGAGGCGCGGTAGATGGAGAGCCGCGCGCAGCCGCGATCCGTGGTGAGCATCAGGTCGAGCGCGGAGTCGATCAGGATTCCAGCCACGCCCGGGTGCCCCTCGATAGCGTGGAGGTATCGCATGTCACGGCAGTCGAAAACATCGACCCGGTCCGCACCGGTGTGCGCGACGTACATGCGGCTCCCCACCGCCGTGACGAGAACGTCCGCATGATCGAAGCCGGACTTCGCCCCACGCGGCACCTCGACAAAGCCGAGGCGGCGCAGCGTCACTTCTGGCGGACCTT
>JALYLT010000289.1 GCA_030774095.1 Chloroflexota bacterium | reverse complement strand
GCCAAAATGAACGTCGCCTGCGCCCCCACTCCTGGAGCGGCCGGCGCGCTGGACAACGCGGGATTCGAATTCGGCTGACAACCCAAGAGCAGACACGCGAGGAAAGCGACGACGACGCGCCACCGAGGGCCCCCGGCAACTCCGGCGACGCGTCGCCACCGAAACCCTCTCAACGCGCGAAACCCCGTCCCTTCGTGACGGGGACCCCTCGCGCGCGGGGTCCCTCGGTGGCGACGCACCGCCTCCGCTTGTTCACGCGATGACTTCTCCTGAGCGGACGGCCCTCTCATGCGCGCGTCCCTTAATTCGAGCGGACGCGCGTGCGTAATGCTGGACAGCACTCACGAACGCGGCGTGCGACCAGGTGAGCGGCGAGACCGACAGCGGCTCGCCGGTGTACGGATGGACCTGCTCGGCGAGGACCCCCGACGGCAGCGCTTTGCTCGCACACCACCGCAGTAGCGCGAGGGGCCGCTCAAGATCGTCGAGCGTCGCGGCGGTCGCGATGTACCACTCGGCGAGCCAGAGGGTGCTGATGAACCAGGGATTCCCCGGCACGCTCGCAACATCCTGCGAGATCTGGAAGTAGTAGTCGTTCTCGTACCGCGCGATCCCGCCGACCGGCGTCCGCACCGTGAGGCGCTGCTCGATGGCCTTCATCGTCGCGACCACGCGCGGATCCGCCGCAGGCAGCATGCCGAAGAGGAAGATGCCGGCGAGCGAAATGTCGATGGTCGCGTCCTTGACGATCATGCCGTCGGGCAGGACTGCCACGGTCCGCACGAACCGGCCGCGGTCCTCGTCCCAGAGGTGGGTGAGCGCGGCCTCGCGGATCTCCTGCGCGGCGACGGCGTATCGCTTCGCGAGCTCGTGCTGGCCGAAGGCGACCGCGAAATTGCGCGCGGCGGTCAGCCCCGCCCACACGGCTGCCGTGGTGAAGGCGTGGATCCCGCGGCGCTCCTCCCAGAGGTCGAACGACGGCGCTGGAAGCTTCGAGTGCACTTCGCGGAAGGTCGCCATGAAGTCCGCCCCGGTGCGCACGAGCTTGCGGTACAGCGGTCGGATGAATTCGATGTCGCGATCGCGCTCGTAGTGCTGCCAGAGCGCCCAGATCGGTAGCCCGGTCTCGTCCTCCTGGATCGGCAGCTCGAGTCGTCCTTCGGGTGTCGACCACGCGTGCCACGAAGAGCCCAGTGATCCGTCCGGGTTGTACTTATGGAGCAGGTAGCCTTCGCGCGTCATGAGATCGCCGCAGAGAAAGAAGAAGCGGCGTGTCACCTCGCCGTAGCCGGCGAGGTCGAGGGCATCGGCGACGAGAGCTCCGTCACGCGGCCAGAGGTACGAATATGTGTCGCGGTTGAAGCGAAGGACGTCGGAGTCGTTCCCGGCGATGATCGCGCCGCGGTTGTCGACCTGCGTGCGGATGATGAGCGTCGAGCGCTTGTAGAGCCGCGCGATCTCCGCTGGCAGATGGTCGGCGATCGATTCGTCCTTGTTCGCCCACAGCCGCCAGTAGTCCTTCGTGCGCGCGAGGAACGACGCCGGGCCGCGCTCGCGGACGAGCTTGTCGAGCTCACGCACTTCGTCGTACGACTCGCCGGCCGCGATCCAGAAGACGACCGTCGAGCTGCCGTTCGCCGGCACGCGGAAGCTCAACATCCCCACGCTGTCGATCGAGCCCTGCGCCACAGCGTTGCGCGACAGCACGCCGTCCTCGGCGTCGCGCCAGGTGCCCTCTTTGCCCGGCGCGTCCTTCTGGCCGATCGCGAACGAGGTCAGCCCGAACGCGTGCCCGCCGGCAGTACCCGAGAGGAGGAACGCGCGGCGTCCCTTGTAATGGACGATGGACTGCGAGCGCGGGTCGTAAAAGGCCGAGTCGCCGACCTCGTTCCCGAACAGGTGCGCGTCGAAGTGCTGGAACGCACGGATCTCGCGTTCGCGCCCGAACTCGTCCTCGACCGTGACCTCTTTGAAGTAGATGTTGCGGTCGAAGTCCACGGCGTCGCGGCATCGCAATCGCAGGCCGAGCGCCGCGTTGTGCAGCGTCGTGTCGCCCACGAGCGTTTCGTGCTCGTACTCGATGTGGCATTCCCAAGCGTCGTCGCCGACCCAACTGAATTTGCCGTCGACCCACACGCCGAACCGGCAGGGCGCGCCGACGGTGTGGTTCTCCTGTCCGACGTGCGGGTAGTAGATGTCCCGAAGCTGATAGCGCGCGTCGAACGTGACGAGGAAATCGCCGTTGCCGAGCGGAAGGTCGCGAGGCAAATCAGGCCCTGCGGGTCGCCGCGAGGAAGCGCTTCGCGTTGGCCACGACGCCGGCGTGGTCCCCGCGATCCAGGAGATCGCCGCGGATGAGCGGGCCTCCGATGCCGAAGCCGACGACGCCCGCCTTGAAGTAGGCGGGGATCTCGTCGTACTCGATGTTCCCGGTCGCGACGAGCGGGAGGTGCGTGAGCGCGCGACGGACGTTCGTCACGAAGTCGGGGCCGCCGATCGTTGCGATGGGAAAGATCTTGATGAAGTCCGCGCCGAGCTCGGCGGCCCTCACCATCTCGCTCGGCGTCATCGTCCCGGGCATGGTCATGACGTCGCGCGCGCGGCCGAGGGCGAGCATCTCGGGGACCAGCGCGGGGCTGACGAGGAATCGCGCGCCCGCGAGCACGGCATCCTCTGCCTGCGCGCCGGAGAGGACCGTTCCGGCGCCGACGATCGCGCCATGCTTTGAGAACGCGTCGTCGGTCGCGAGCTTCGCGATTAGCTCGTACGCGTCGGGTACGGTGAGCGTGATCTCGACGAGGCGAACGCCCGCCTCCGCCATCGCGCGGGCAGCGCGCTCGGCGATCTCGGGCGTGGCGGTGCGGATGACCGCGACGAGCCGGTCTTCGCCGAAGATCCGGACGAGGTCGCGGCGCAGCGCGAGAGGCTGCTGCGTGGTCGCCATCTCAGGCAATCGTATCGCTCGCCGACCGCTCGATGGCCGCTGCCACGCGGCCGGCGACCTCCTCGGCCGTCGCGAGATCCTCCGGTGCAAAACGGCGCCGCGATTCCGCATTCGTGAACGACATCGCGCCACGGACCTGCCCCTGAACCTGCAGCGGGACGCCCATCCAGGAGCAGATACCGCGCTCGAGCAGCTGTCGCAAGTGGTCGCCGTTCCGAGCGAGGCGCTGCAGACGGTCGGGGTCGACCTCCTCCCAGATAAGGGGCCGTGCGTAGCGCAGCACCTCCCACACCGGATGCGTTCCCAACGGATCGCGCCGATAACGGCTTGCGACTGCCCAGTTCGCGCGCTCGACGTCGACATCCAATGCCGCGAGGGACACGCGCCGCAGCGATCCATCCGCTTCGAGCAGATCGATCGCGCAGAAGTCGGCGAGCTTCGGCACTGCGAGCCGGGCGATCTGCTCGAGGCGCCGCTGCACCGCGGTCTCCTCA
>JALYLT010000288.1 GCA_030774095.1 Chloroflexota bacterium | reverse complement strand
CTCATACCAGCAGTCCATCTATCAGGTACCGGTGATCGAGGAGCACGCTCGCGAAGGCGACACGCTGCGCATCGTTCGCGTTCGGTCGCGTGACCTGAGGGCCGTGGAATACTTCCGCTGGGATGGCTCGATCCGGCGTGAGGACGATGAGTTCGTGCAGGACGCTCCGGCAAACCACGTTGGCGCGCTCACCATCCGGATCACGACGGAAGGCATGCAGCGCCTTCATGGCGCCAGCTTCGACATCTCGCTTCGATCCCAGTTCGGTGAGGCGGTGGCGTCCGTGACACCGACACACGTCCCGCGCGTGGTCGCGCTGATCGGTCACCAGTGAGCGAGGTCGTCGTCCGGCCGGACCTCGAGGCGGTCCTCAGCGACGAGAAGAACCGCGAGATCATCGAAGAGTTCGAGAGCGAGGCAAAGACTCGGGCTCTCACTGGCTGGTGGGCGCGTTTCGCGACCGCGCTCTCGGTCGCGACGACGATCTTCGCGCTGTACTACGCGGCAGCGGGCGCGGAGATCCCGTTCACGAGCGTCGTCCTGGTCCCCACGGTCAGCGTCTTCGGCGAGACGATCACGACGAAGCAGATCTACGAGATGCTCTTCCTCGCCGCGGTCCTGACCTTGACCTTCATCCTTTACCCCGCTCACCACCGCTTCCGCGAGAACGTGAACCCGATCCTTGATCTGGTCCCGGCCGTGGCGTCCGTGGCGATCGCGCTGTACGTCCTGCTCAACTTCGAGGAAGTCATCTACCGGGCGAACAGCCCGACACCCACGGATTTCGTGTTCGGGGTCATCGCGATCGTCGTGGTGCTCGAGGCGGCACGCCGCACCATCGGATGGCACCTCCCCGTACTCGGCCTCATCGCGATCGCCTATGCGTACTTCGCGGACTTCATGCCAGGGCCGTTCCGCGGCCCGCCCAAGAACCTCGATGACATCGTTGCGAACCAGTACCTCGGTACCGAGGGGATGCTCGGGCAGCCGCTGCTGGTCGCGGCCACGTTCATCATCCTGTTCACGATCTACGGCGCGATCCTCGACTACACCGGCGCCGGAAAGTTCTACGTCGATCTGGCGTTCGCGCTGACGGGACGCAAACCGACCGGCGCGGCGCGCACCGTGACCGTCGCCTCGTTCCTCCTCGGCACGGTGTCGGGCTCGGGCGTCGCGACGACCGTCACGCTCGGGGCGATCGCCTACCCCATGCTGAAGAAGGCCGGGCACGATCGCGAGTCATCCGGCGCGATCCTGTCGGCGGGCGGCATCGGAGCGGTGATCTCACCGCCGGTCCTCGGGCCGGCCGCGTTCATCATGGCCGAGCTCCTGCGCATCAGCTATCTCGATGTCGTGATCATGGCGGTGATGCCGACGATCCTCTTCTACCTCGGCATCCTGCTCACGATCGAGATCGACGCGCGACGCTTGAAAGCCCAACCGATCGTTCTGGATGCACCGGGCTTCTGGTGGCTTACGAAGCGCTACTGGTACCAATACACGTCGCTCTTCGCGATCATCGTGTTCCTCCTCCTCGGATTCAGCACCATCACCGCGATCTTCTGGTCGATCCTCCTCGCCATCGTCGTGCCCTACATCCGCAAGGAGACGTCGCTCACTCCGCGCAAGCTCGTCGCGGCGCTCTCCGCTGGCACGCGGCAGGTGCTGTCGGTCGCGGCGACGACGGCGGTCGCCGGTATCGCGGTCGGCATCCTGCTTCAGACCGGCCTCGGCCTGAAGATCTCGAGCCTCATCCTCACGCTCGGAGCGGGGAACCTCGTGCTCACGCTCGTCATCGCCGGCATCGTGCTGTGGGTGCTCGGTCTGTCGCTCCCGATCACGGCGACATACCTGGTCGCGGTGCCGACGGTCATCCCGGCCCTCGTCACGCTCGGCGTGCCGCCGCCGGCGGCGCACATGTTCGTCTTCTACTACGCCGTGCTGAGCGAGGTATCGCCACCCGTCGCGCTGTCTCCGTTCGCGGCGGCCGCGATCACCGGCGGAAACCCGTACAAGACGATGATGCTGACCTGGAAGTACGCGTTGCCCTGCTTCCTCGTGCCGTTCATGTTCACGCAGCCCGAGGGCCTCGCGCTCCTGTGGCGCGGCGCGTCGCTGCCGGACGCGGTCATCGCGTCGGTCTCCGCGCTCATCGGCATCGTCGCAGTGGTAAGCGGCGTGGGGGGATATCTCCTCCGTCCCACGACGTGGCCGGAGCGCGCGTTGCTCGTCGCCGCGGGCCTCTTGCTGCTCGCGCCCGGCGCGCTGCAGGACGTCCTGGGGCTCGCCGGATTCGCGGTCGCCCTGGGTCTGCAGTTCGCACGGCGCGCGCGCGAGCCGCTTGGAACGGCTACGTCGTAACGAGACTCACGCGCAGGGGAGCTCCGCACGCACCACCGTGCCGCGTCCGACCGTGCTCTCCACCGCGAGCGTGCCGCCGCTCGCGGCCAGGCGGTCCCGCAGGCCGACGAGACCCGACCCGCGGCCGAGATCCACGCCGCCGACACCGTCGTCGCGCACCTCGATCCGGAGCCGACCGCCTCGCTCGCCGATGTTCACGTCGACATTCGAGGCGCGCGAGTGCTTCGCCGCGTTCGCCAGCGCCTCCGCGATGACGTAGTACGCCGTGACCTCGATCGATTCGCGGTAGCGGCGATCGGACGCGTGCACCGACGTCACGATCGGCGAGCGGTCGGCAAGCGAGGACACCGCGGCGCGAAGCCCGGCCTCGGTGAGAAGCGGCGGATGGAGTCCACGTGCGAGGTCGCGCAGCTCCGAGAGGCCCGCACGGACCTCCATCGACGCCTCTTCGATCAGCGAGGAGCTGTCCGAGGCGCCGTTCTTCGAATCGCGTGCCATCCCGAGGGCGAGCAGCGCGCTCGCGAAGCGCTGTTGCGCGCCGTCGTGCAGATCGCGCTCGAGGCGGCGGCGCTCCAGGTCCTGGGCCGCGACGATGCGCGACCGCGATTCGCGGAGCTCCTGCAGGAGCCGGAAACGACTGAAGACGAGTCCCGCCTGTGACGCGAGATCCTCGAGGAGACGGCTCTCCATCGAGTTGAGACGCTCGCCGCGCGGCTTCACGACGACGAATGCGCCGAGGACCTCCGCCTCGTGGAACACCGGGACCACCGTCGCCGCCGGACCGGCCCCCGACGTGAGCTCACGCGCGTCCGTCACCGACCGCTGTCCGTGCTCGGTGGATGGATCGGAGGCCGCCAGATGCAGGCGGTCTCCCACCTTCACCCACAGCTGGACCGCGGCCGCGCCGGTCCCATCGCGGAGCAGTCTCGCCATCCGCGGGAGGAGGTCGTCCGCCGATGTGGCGCGACCGACACCGCGCGTGAAGTCCGATAGGACCTCGTATGGGTTCGCGCGCCTCCCGTAGACCGCGATGTTCGAGAAGCGCTGCAACCGGAATCGCACGGGCTCGAGGAGGAGCGCGACGA
>JALYLT010000287.1 GCA_030774095.1 Chloroflexota bacterium | reverse complement strand
CGCTGTGCTCGAGCTGCATGCCGTTGCCGATCGGCGCGGGGAGCAGCACAGGCTTGCGATCCGTCAGGAGATAGACATCCGCGGTGATGCGGTCATTCGCGTTCTTGCCGGTACCGAGGATCCGCAGAGGGACCCAGGGGTTCGCGGTCGGGATCGTGATGTGGACCGGCGTGCCGTCTCCGATGTTCTGGCCCTTCGCCTTTGCCGCGTCGGCGTCGAAGACGGCGGCCAGGAAGATCGGGCTACGCGCGGCGTAGAAGTCGAGCACCTCAGGTGCGTCTGCGGGAAGACGGAAGCCGTGCTCGGTGGCCCAGCGTCCGACGGCCTCACCGCCGCCCTTGAGGACGATGATGTCGAGCGCGTCGATCTTCACCTGCATGAGGACCTGCGCGTCCTCGCGCACCGCGCCCGACAGAGCGACCGGCGCGAACACGGAGCGCTTCGCGAGCTCGGTTTCGCGGATGAGGCGCTGGAGCGTCCAGTCGCCGCCCTTCTCGACCAGGGTCGGAACACCCGGGAGCGGTACGAGCGAGCCGAACTGCCCGCTGCCGCCCTGGAACTTGAACGCGGTGACGTAGTGCTCGATGCCGTCGTGGTAGCCCGCGAAGGTCGTGGTGCGGAGCAGGTTGACCGCGCCGTTGGGGCCGATGAGGCCCGCGCAGGCTGCGGCTGGCTGCGTGCTCACGACGAAGGCTGCGACGAGTGCGGCCGCGCTGGCGATGAACCGTCTCATACCGTGTCCTCCTTCCGGCCTGGGCCGGATGGCGGTATGACGCCAGGCCTGCCGGAAGGTTCCCTCGCCCTACCGCGAGCTGGACGGGCCCAGCGGCAGCGAGAAGCCGATCCGGCTGCCGCTGCCGACCGCGCTCTCGGCCCAGACGCGACCGCCATGGGCCTCCACGATCAGCCGGGCGATATAGAGCCCGAGCCCGAAGCCACCCGGATCGGCCTCGACGCGCCGGATGCGAGAGAACCGCTGGAACAGGCGTGGCAGCAGGTCGACTGGGATGCCCGCGCCGTGGTCTATGACGCTGACGACGACTTCGTCACCGGCCTGTCGCACCTCGAGCTCGATCGGGGCGCGAGGCGCCGAGTACTTGACGGCGTTTTGCAGGAGGTTCATCAGCACGCGCTCGATCCGCGCCGCGTCGGCGGACACGCGCGGGCCACGCGCTGGGGCGATGACGCGGATGCGCTTACGTTCTTCTACGGACACGACCTGGGCGACGACATCGGCCGCGAGTCGCGAGAGATCGATCGGCGTCCGTCGCAGGAGCAGCGCGCCTGACTCCAGCTGGCTGGACTCGATGAGATCTTGGATCATCGCTTCCATACGCCGAGCGTTCGCCACGATCGACTCGAGGCTCCCTCCGCCATCGCCGTCCCCACGTCGCTTCGATCGGCGTTGCAGCAGCTCCGCTTGTCCGCGGACGGCCGTGAGTGGCGTCCTCAGGTCGTGGGCGATGAGCGCGACGTAATCCCGCTTGGCCTCCTCGGCCCGCTCCTCGACGCTGCGGTCGCGGATCTCCAGGACCGCGCCGAGGCGCTCCCCGGCGATTTCCAGCGGCCCGATGTCGCACTGCACGGCAAGGAACGTCCCATCCTTGCGGACGAAGATGTCCCGGTGGCCACGCATCGGCGTGCGATTGGTGAGCGCGGTCTCGATGACGCAATCCTCGATCGGGAAGGGCCGACCATCGGGATAGTGGTGGTGGATGGCAACGTGGATCGGGGCCTGCGCCATCTCCGCCAATGTGTACCCGAACATCACCTCGGCGGCGGGATTGATGAAGATCGGATCACCGCGGCCGTCGACCAGGAACAGAGCCGAGGTCACGGTGTCGGTGATCGATCGCAGGAGCTGGTACTCGGCGCGGAGCCCTTGCTCCTTCTCGTCACGGCCCTCCAGCAGTAGCCGCATTGCCGAAGCGAGCGAGGTCTGCGCGTCCGCCTGCGCGCTCGCCTCCAGACCAGCCGTCAGTAGCTGGCGATTCGCCTCTCTCAGGTCATCGCGTCTCGCCTTACCGCGCGGGAGTGGCGCACGTCGTGCGCGCGCCGGCACGTTCCGCTTACGTGCGCTCACGCGCGTTTGCGGATCGGTCGCACGCCTTTGCCGCTCGGTCGCACGCCTTTGCCGCTCGGTCGCGTCGTCGGGCGTTCGGCGAGGTCGTCGCGCGGCCGAGCGACCCCGGTGATGATGTCGGTGTAATCGCTGAGTGCCCTGCCGAGGACCAGGCCGTGCTCGCCGACCTCGTACGCCCGCAGCTCAGTGCTGTGCTGGCTGCCCCGCATCTTGACCACCGTCATCACCTTCGTGAGGTGCGCATCGAGCTCGACGTACCGTAGCAGGATGATGTTGTCGCTCAGGAAGGACACCAGGTTCGGGCTGAGGTTCAGGTCGGTGAACGAATTCGGCACCTCGGCGGTCATGACCACGGTCACGCCGGAGCCCGTGAGCGAGCCGACCATGCGGTAAAGCGACTCTCGGAAGTCCTCGCGGAAGGTGGGCGCCAGCGCCAGCTCGAAGCCCGCGAGTGAGTCCACGACGAGTCGCTGCGCCTTCACTCGTCCGACGGCGCTCTGGATCTCCAGGAGTGCCTCATCCACCGAAAGGTCGAGCGGTCGCAGGTAGATCACCTCGAGCAGGCCCTTAGCCACCATCGCTCCCAGATCCGGGCCGAGCGCCTTGGCGCGTTCCAGGTATTCCTTGGGATGCTCCTCGAACACCGCGATGACCGCCGGCTCTTCGTTTCTTAAGCCGGCAGCCACGAACTGCATCGCCAGCGCGGTCTTGCCGGAGCCGGCGGGGCCGACCACGAGGACCGAGCTCGACGACGGGATGCCCCCACCGAGCATCTTGTCCAGCTCGGGCACGCCCATCGAAAGGCGCCGCTTGCGCCTTGCGCGGCCGATCGGCGTGCTGCGTTTGAGGATGCGTGGGAAGACCTGGATCCCGTCACTGGTGATGCGCATCGTGTGCAGCCCTGGCAGCGGCGCCTGCCCGCGCATCTTCACCACCTGGAGCTTGCGCACGATCGAGTTGCGGTCGACGCTCTGGTGGAGCCAGATGATGCCGTCGGAGACCGTGAACACCGGGTCGTTGGAGGCGTCATCGGTTTCGTACTCGCCGACCAGGAATGTCGTGGCTTGCCACGTCGCGAGGTGCAGCGCAAGCCGGTGGAGAAAGCTCGCGATGTTGTGCTCGCCGGAGCCCGCTCGCATCACCGTGCGAAAGGAGTCCACGACGACGACGCCTGGATTGGTCCGCTCGACCTCGCTGACGATGGCCGCCAGCACCTTGTCGAGGTTCTGCGCCATCGCGATCTCGCTCAGGTTCACGAACCGGACGACGCGGTCGATCTTCTCCGGGTCGAAGAACGTGAATTGCTGCTGGTAGCGGAGCATCTTGAGCAGCGGCTCGCCCAGCACGGTGAAATGCAGAGCCGGCCGCTCCACCGTCG
>JALYLT010000286.1 GCA_030774095.1 Chloroflexota bacterium | reverse complement strand
TCGAAGGTGACGGCCCAGCCCACCGGACGGCTCTGCAGATCGAGGCGTTCGAAGAGCTCGCGGCGGAACATCTTGATGCCCGTGGTCGAGTCACTGAGGACGGAGCCCGCGAGGACGTGAAAGAGCCTGTTCGCCGCCCGCGACAAGAGGCCACCGATGACCGAGCCTCCGAGCCGGCGGCCGCCGTACGCGTAGCGCGTGCACGAGACGAAGTCGCAGCCGCGATCGGCGAGCGCGAGCATGTCGTCGATCGCGAGGACCGGACCGACCTCGTCGGCGGCGAAGATGAGGACAAGGTCACCCTTCGCATCTTTGACGCCGGCACGTATCGCGTTGACGACGCCGGGTCCGATCGTGTTCAGCACGCCGCGCAGGTTCGGGTAGGCGGGGCGCAGCGCATCCACCACCGGCACGGAGTCGTCGTCCGCACGGTCGTAGACGACGATCACCTCGTGCGGCACCTCGACCATACCGCGGAGCATTCGCAGCATGACGCGCAGGTTGATGCCCTCGTTCCGTACCGGAAGCAGGATCGAAAGACGCGTGCGCTCGGCCGCAGTCACCCCTTTAGGTGTTGAGGAACGAGACGATGCTCTCGCAGACCGCCCGGACGTCGTCGTCGGTGATCGTGAACGCCGACGGCAGCCACAGCGCCTGTGGCGCGACGCGTGTGGCGATCGGGAAGTCCGCGTCGTCGCGTCGGTAGGGCGCCTGCGTGTGGATCGGGAACCAGAAGCGACGGCAGCCCATCGCGCGGTCGCTGAGCCAGCGGTCGAGATCGTCGCGCCGATCCACCACGGCGTCGGTCCACAGCGGCGTCTCTCCCCGCGCCAGATCGAAACCCGGCAGCCGGATGCCGGGAACATCGGCGAGCGCGTTCGCGTAGACCGAGTAGATGCGGCGCTGCCGCTCGAGCCGCGCATCGAGGACCTCGAGCTGCGCCAGTCCGATGGCCGCCTGCAGGTTGGTGAACTTGAAGTTGAACCCGACGGTCGGATGAACATCGTCGCCGCCGGTCCCCTTCACCGGCCTGCCCTGGTCCTTGAGCGCTCGGAGTCGCCCGGCCAGCTCGTCGTCGTCGGTGAGGACGATCCCACCCTGACCCGTGGTGATGCTCTTGTTCGGCGAGAACGACAGGCATCCGGCCACGCCGATCGTGCCGAGAGCGCGCCCGTCGACGCGCGAGATGAACGCTTCGGCGGCATCCTCGATCACTGCGATGCCGTGCTTCTGCGCGACGGCGGCGATGGCCGCCATGTCGGCGGCGCGGCCGGACACGTGGACGGGAACGACCGCCCGCGTGCGCGGCGTGATCGCCCGCTCGAAGGCGGCCGGATCGAGCGTGAGGGTGCGCTCGTGGACGTCGGCCAGGACCGGCGTCCCACCGGCGAGCCGCACCGCGTTGGCGGTCGCGATGAACGTGACGTCCGGCACGACGACCTCGTCGCCGGCGCGGACACCGGCGGCAACGAGCGCCAGGAAGATGGCCGTCGTCCCACTCGTCACCGCGACGGCATGCCTCGCGCCGACGCGGTCGGCCACGGCGCGCTCGAAACGCGCCGTGACATCGCCGTCGTTGAGGTAATTGCTCTCGATCACTTCGCGGACGAGCTCGAGCTCGCCGCCGGTCATCTGGGGCTCCCACCAGGGGATCTGCGTGCGCGGCTTCGTCTTCACGCTAACCGGCGGGCGCAGTCAGCTGCCGCACCTGCTCCATCACGCGCTGGCGGTTCCGCTTGCGGATCGGGCGGATCGGGATCCCGGCGTACACCGTCCACGGCTCGAACTTGTAGCCCGAGGGGACGAGGCTCAACGCCCCGATCGCGGTGCCTTCCGGCAAATGGTTGTGGGGAAGGATCACGCTGTTCGCACCCACACCGGAGTAGCTCGCGATCTCGACGTCGCCTTCCGCCGCAGACGTCTCGAACCCCTCCGGCACGATCGCGATCAGGTCGTTCACGAAGTCGTTGCTCGCGCACCACACCTTCACCCCGGACGACAGGCTGCAGAAGTCGCCGATCGTGCACTGGAACTTCGCGCCGCCGGCGATGCTGCAGCCGGACGCGATATGCGTGCCCCGCCCCACGGTCAGGCGGGTCGAGATGTAGCAAAAGTCGTCGATGATCGAGTCCTCGCCGACGATGAGATGCTCAGGGACTCGAACTCGAATGTTCGCGGAAACGATCGGCAAGGCAGCGATTCTACCGACCCTATGCCGATTTCCGCGCCGGGATCACGCCCCAGAGATCGACGAGCTGCACGCGCGATGGGATGACGAGGTCGCGGTACGCGCGGTGAGGCACGCCCACGATCACGATGTCGCTCTGCTCCACCAACGCCTCTTTCGAGATGAACGTCGGATCCTTCGCGTACTCGTCCGAATACAGCACCGTCGCGTCGTGGAAGCGCAGGATCTTGCCCAGCTTGTACGACAGCGCATCGCGGATGTCGTCGATGTCCGCCTTGAACGCCATGCCGAGGATGCCGACCTTCTTCCGCCCGAGGTCGGTACTCTTGCGCAGCTGCTCGACGATGAAGTTCGGAAGACCCTCGTTCAGATTGACCGCGAGATTTCCGAGCGGGAAGCGATTGTTCTCGAAGGCGACCAGCTGCATCGTGTCCTTCATCAGGCACGGACCCGCGGCGAAGCCGGGACCGGGGAGATTCCAAACGCGCGGGTAGTCCTCGCGCAGGCCGGCGATCACGCGCGCGTAATCGAGACCCGCCGACTCGATCATCATGTAGAACTGGTTCGCAGTGGCGAATTCGATGTAGCGCCACGCGTTGCTGATGAGCTTCGCGAACTCCGCTTCCCGTGGCTTCATGTGCACGATCTTCGGCGCGACCTTGGCGAAGAGGTCGGCCGCGGTCTCTTCCGCGGCGGGCGTGGTCCCGCTGACGATCTGCGGGAGCGACTGCAGCTCCGTGATCGCCTTGCCCTGCACGACGCGCTCCGGGCAGAACGCGACCTTCGTCGCGAGGCCGCGCGCCTTGAGATACCGATCGAGGTGCTCGGTCACGCCGGGGAACACCGTCGAGCAGAGGATGAGCGTGTGGTCGTTGGTCAGATACGGGATGAGTCGATCGATCGCGCGATCGATGATGTCGAGGCGTGGATTGTGGTACTCGTCGATCGGAGTGCCGATCGTGAGGATGATGACCGGCGCCTTGGCGACGCCTTCGATCGACGTCGAGAAGTCGAGCGTCCCCGCAGCCAGCGCGGCGCGCAGCAGCGGCTCCGCTCCGTCCTCGAGGAATGGCATCTCGGACCGACACAGCTGTTCGACGGCTGCCGCGTTGATGTCGTATCCGAGCGTGCGAAGGCCGCGACTGGCCAGGACGATGGCGAGGGGCGCGCCGATATGACCCGCCCCGCCGACGACGCAGACGTCATAGCTCAGGGTCCCTGACTTCACAGCGAGAAAGTACTCCCCGCTATTCGTCGCTCAGCGGCCGAGACGCCGA
>JALYLT010000285.1 GCA_030774095.1 Chloroflexota bacterium | reverse complement strand
ATCTTCGATCCGGAGCGCACCCGCAGGGTCCAGGCGAGCGAGATGCATTCCGCCTGCGACTACGACCCCTATGAGGGATGGGAGGTCACGGGCTGGCCGGCGGTCACGCTCCTGCGCGGCGAGGTCGTGTACGCGAAGGGCGAGATCCTCGCCCGGCCCGGGGCAGGTCGTCTGGTCGCCCGTGCAGCGTCGCACGGAACGCCCTCCTAAACTCGCCGCGATGATGCTCACCGCGCCGGCGCCGATCACCGCGGAGCGACTCGAAACGCGCAGCCGCGAGCGCCTTGCGCGAGCCGAGTCGCTGCTCCGCCAGCTCGAGAGCACGACCGCGCCTTTCACCAAAGACTCCGTCATCACGCCACTCAACGATCTCCAGGTCGAACTGCACAACCTCATGGCCGAATGCGGCATCTACATCGCGATGCATCCCGACCGCGAGGTGCAGCAGCTCGCGGAGAAGCTGCAACGCGAGGCGAACGAGCTCGGTCAGCGCCAGCTGCAGAGCCGTGCGGCATACGACGCGCTCGGCGCCATCGAGCCTTCCTCTCTCGGTCCCGTGGAACGCCGCTTCGTCGATGTCGCGCGCATGGACATGCGGCGAACGGGCACTCTGCTCGGCCCTGCGGAGCGCGATCGCGCCCGTGCGCTGCGGGCGGAGCTCACCAGGCTCGGGCAAGACCACGCGCGCAACATCCGCGACGACACGCGCTACATCACGCTCGAGGGACCGCATGAGCTCGATGGGATGCCCGACGACTACGTCGCGACGCATCAGCCCGGCCCGGAGGGCCTCATCCGCATCAGCACGAATCCACCGGATCATCAGCCGTTCATGACCTACGCGCACAGCGATCGTGCGCGCAAGGCGCTCCAGACCGCCTACCTGGATCGCGCGCCGCAGAACGTCGAGGTGCTCGCCACGCTCACGCGCACCCGGCACGAGCTCGCGCGTCTGCTCGGCTTCCCGACGTGGGCGCACTACAACGTCGAGGACCGCATGGTGCGGACCCCTGAGGCGCTCGAGAGCTTCTTCGCGGAGCTCGACGACGCGTCGCATGAGGCCGCGAAGGCCGAGCTCGCCATCCTGCTCGAGGAAAAGCGGATCGATCATCCTGGCGCGACCACGGTCGGCGACTGGGAGCAGCTGTACTACCTCAATCGCGTGAAGGCGAAGCGCCTTCAGTTCGACGCGCAGGAGGTCCGCCCGTACCTCGAATACGGCCGCGTCCGGCAGGCGATCCTCGACCTCAACAGCGAGCTCTTCGGGATGACCTTCACGCCGGTCGTGCACGAGGAGCGCTGGCATCCGACGGTCGAGAGCTTCGACGTCACGATCGACGGCGAGCCCGCTGGCCGCATATCGCTCGACATGCACCCGCGCGAGGGAAAGAACAAGTGGTTCTTCAACGCGCCGCTGCGACTCGGGGTCGGCGGCAAACAGGCTGGCCACGGGGTGCTCTGCTGCAACTTCCCGGATCCCACGACGCTGTCCGGCCCCGCGCTCATGGAACACGGGCAGGTCGTGACGTACTTCCACGAGTTCGGCCACCTCGTCCATGGACTCGCGCGGAGGAGCGTCGAGTTCGTCCGCATATCGCGGACGGAGGGCGATTTCATGGAGGCACCCTCGACGTTCCTGGAGGATTGGATATTCGACCTCAAGGTGCTGACGCGGTTCGCGAAGCACGTGGACACAGGCGCGCCGATCCCGGAGGAGCTGGTGGAGCGGCTGCGCGCGGCCCGCAACTTCGGTCGCGCGATTCGCACGCGTCAGATGCTCGCGCGCTCGCGGCTCTCGCTCGCGCTCCACGACGGTACGCGGCCGGGCGCGGATCCTCGCGTGATCGAACGCGAGATCAACGAGCGCTACGGCCTGTTCGAGCGGATCCCGGACACGGCATCGCCGGCGAGCTGGGAGCACATGAACGGTGACGCGTACAGCGCCGCGTATTACACCTATCTCTGGTCGCAGACGATCGCCGAGGATCTGCACACCGCGTTCGACGGCGATCTCATGAACACCGCGGTCTCGCGCCGCTACCGCGACACGATCCTCGCGCCGGGCGGTACGAAGCCGGCCGCGGAGCTCGTTCGCGACTTCCTCGGACGGCCCTACGACCTACGCGCATTCAAGGAGTGGGTCGCCGGCCGCGCGTGACGGGCGATCAGAATGAGATCGGAAGGTGAAGACCGTGGAAAAGCTCCCGTTCGACGAGGACAGCGCGTTCACGCTCGCTGACGACGCCGCGACGATCGCGCGCATCGTCCGGACCGTCGGTGCCGACCGCCTGCGAGCGACCAAGTTCGGCGACTGGACGGCGGTCGAGGTCATCGGGCACCTTGCCGACACGTCCGAGATCTTCGCCGAGCGCGTTCGACGCTGTATCGAAGAAGACCGTCCAGCGCTCCCATCGTTCGATCAGGACGCCCTCGCGGCGGAGCGCCACAACGCCGAGCGCGATCCGATGGAGCTTTCGCGCCGTCTGGGCGTCGCGCACGCGCAGATCGTGCGCCTGCTCATGGAGGAACCTGCTCGGTCGCGACCGGGCATGCACTCCGAGTACGGCGAGCTCGACGCGGGCCATTTCGGCGCGTATCAGGCGCGCCATGCCCACGAGCACGCCGGCGAGCTCGCGGCCACGTTCCCGCCCACGACATAGCCCCTAACTGCTAGGCATGGCGTAATAGGTGGCGTGACCTCTCCTCGCGAGGCCGCGCTCGCCCCGTTGTCGCGCATCGACGCCGAGCGTCTCCTTCCCGAGCTCTCCACGGGTCGCCAAACGCTCGAGCGTCGCGTGCTTCGCGCGCGGTGCCTCAAGTACCTCGAGTCGTTCGATCTCGCGTGGGCAGAGCTGAACGCGGTGCTGCCGTCAGTGAAGGACCCGCTGCTCGTGGCTCGCATCGCGGTCGATCTGCTCCATCTCTCCTATTACCTGGTGCGCCGCGAGGACTCCGTCCGGTTCGCCGCGATGGCGGAGACGTCGGCGGCGGGCGATCCGCTTCTTCTCGCCGAGCTTCGCCTCGGTTCGTCCATCGTGCGCACCGCCTCGAACGAGGTGCGCGACGCGCTCGTCGACGCGCGCCGCGCCGCGGACGCGCTCGCGGTCGCGCCGCGCGGCCGCTCGCGCGATCTCGTCACAACGCGCGTGCAGCGCCAGCTCGCGCACCTCCTCTCGCACAGCGGCGATTACGTCGGCGCTGCCGCCGCGGCCGCGGCGACCGCGCGGAACGCGGCGCGCGTCGGCGATCCCGCCGAGGTCGCGTGGGCGACCTACACCGCCGGATTTGTCGACTGGTTCGCGGGCCGGCTCGACGCCGCCGTCGACGAGTTCTCCCGCGCGGAGCTCGGACTCCGCCAGTACGGCTCGTCGGTGTGGCGCCACACTCTCCTCTGCCTCGCGCGCGCGAAGCTCGAACGGGGCGAGCTGAGCGAGGGCGAGCGACTCGCGCGTCAGAGCGCGACCGG
>JALYLT010000284.1 GCA_030774095.1 Chloroflexota bacterium | reverse complement strand
CGTGATCATCGGTTCGCTTCCGGACGACGAACCTCTCGACTCGGTTCGCGCCGACTCGCGGCGCGGCGTAGGGCTCGCGATCGAGCACCTCGTTTCCGGAGGCCGACACTCCATCGGGTTCGTGAACGGCGACCCGCGCACGGTGCCTGGCACCGCGCGTCAAGAAGGGTATCGCTCGGCACTTGCGGTCGCCGGCCTCAAATACGACGAGCGCCTGGAGATAGACGGCGGCGAGTTCACGTACGCAGCGGGACATGGCGCCACAAGCCGGCTCTTTTCGCGTGCCCGACCCGACGCGCTCTTCTGCGCGGACGATCTCATCGCCGTCGGAGCGATGCGCGCGCTCGCGGATCTGCACCTGCGCGTCCCCCAGGACGTGGCGGTCGTCGGGATGGACGACACCGAGCTCGCGCGAATCAGCAATCCTGCTCTCAGTAGCGTCTCGCTTGGCTCGGGGGAACGCGCGCGGCTCGCCGCAAACCTGCTCCTCGACCGGCTCAAGGATCCGACGCTCCCGCCACGCCACCGCACGGTCGCCCCGTACCTGCTCGTTCGCGAATCGAGCGGTGGACCGCGCGAGGTGTCCCGGTGAGCGTCGTCGTCGCGACACGGGGTGGCGCCTCGATGCGCCGCCTCCGCGCGGGGCCGTTGTTCTTCCTGCTACCGGCTCTCATCCCGGTCGTCTTCTTCAGCGTCTTGCCGCTGGCCCAGGGCATCTACCTTGGTTTCACCGACGCGAAGGCCGGGATCAACGTCGATCTCGCGCCGAACTTCTTCGACAACTACATCCGGCTGCTGAGCAACGACCTCTTCTGGCAGTCCTTCCAGATCGGCATCATCTGGGCGGTCACGACGACATTCCTGCAGTACATCCTCGGACTCGGCCTGGCCATCCTGATGGAGCAGCGACTGCGATTCCTGTGGATCGTGCGCATCCTCGCACTTGTCCCGTGGGCCATTCCGCCGGTGATCGTCGCGATCATGTGGCGCCTCGTCTATCAGCCGGACATCGGCCTGCTCAATCAGGCCCTGCGCGGGGTCGGCATCCCGGTCGGAGAGCTGAACTGGCTCGCCGACTTCAACACCGCGTTCCCGGCGGTCATCGTCGTTGGCGCGTGGGCGGGGATGGCGCAGACGACCGTCGCGCTCACGGCCGGGCTGAAGGGGATCCCGGTCGAGCTCCACGAAGCGGCCGCATCCGACGGTGCCACGGCGTGGCAGCGCTTCCGCCACATCACCTGGCCGCAGCTACGCCCGGTCACCGACGCGATCGTCTCGCTCAACTTCATCTGGAACTTCAACTCGTTCGGCCTCGTGTACGTGCTCACCGAGGGCGGGCCCGGCGGAAAGACCATGGTGCCGGCGCTCTTCGCTTACAACGAGGGATTCAAATACGGACACTTCGGGTACGCCGCGGCGATGGGCAACGTCATGGTCATTGTCGTCCTGGCGCTGCTGTACATCTACCTGCGCAGCGGCAGGCGGGGTGTCGAGTGATCCATCGCCGGTCGCCTCTCGCGACTGTGCTGCAGTACGTCGCGCTGCTCGGATTCATCGTGTTCCTCTCGTTCCCGCTCCTGTGGATGCTCTCGACGTCCTTCAAGGGACCGCGCGAGCTCGTCGCGCTCATCCCCTCGCTCATTCCGGTCACCCCGACGCTCGAGAACTACGGGACCGCCTTCGGTGAGCAGGATCTCGTGCAGAGCGCGAGGAACAGCCTGCAGCTCTCGCTCGGGAACGCGATCCTCACCGTGCTGGTCGCGCTGCCCGCGGCGTACGGCCTCGCGCGGTACACGACGATCCTGCGGAAACTGACTATGGGCTGGATCCTGGTGAGCCAGATCTTCCCTCTGATCCTGATCATCATTCCGCTCTTCCTGATCCTGAAGACGCTGCACCTGCTCGACAGCCTCAACGGACTGCTCATCGTGTACCTGGTGTGGAGCCTTCCGTTCACCCTCTGGATGCTGCAAACGTACGTGAAGGCGATCCCGCTGGAGCTCGAGGAGGCCGCGTCCATCGACGGCGCCGGACGGCTACGCATCCTCCGTTCGATCATCCTGCCGCTGCTCGCTCCCGGGATCGTCGTGGCCGCGCTCTTCGCGTTCATCTCCGGTTGGAACGAGTTCTTCTTCGCGCTGGTGGTATTGCAGAGCCCCGAGCACGCCACGCTTCCACTGACACTTGCGCGCTTCATCGGTGCCGAGGGGGTCGTTCGTCTCGGCCCGCTCGCAGCCGCGTCACTCGTCGCGACCCTGCCGAGCCTGGTGTTCTTCGCGATCATCCAGAGGCATCTGCGCTCAGGCCTACTTGCGGGAGGTGTGAAGGGCTGACGACATCGCGGGGGGAAATGATCTCTTGGGAAGAAAGAAGGCGGACCTTGAACAAGCATTTTCGAGCCTCGATCGCAACGCTAGTCGTAGCGATCTTGACGGCCGCTTGTGGCTCGGCCAACCCGGGCGCGAGCCCAGCGGCCAGCGTCGCTGCGACGCCAGCCACGCCCGTCACGCTTCAGTTCGCGAGCTTCGCGTGGCAGAAGGCGACGGTCGACGCGCATAACAAGATCGTCTCCGACTGGAACGCCGCTCACCCGAACATCACCGTGAAGATCGTCACGGTCGACGTGAACTCCGTGCACGACAAGCTGCTCACCACGTTCCAGGGCGGCACGGCCGCGGACATCGTGCACGACGAATCAGCGGACATCGGCGGGTTCTCGGGTCAGGGCTTCCTGGCCGACCTCACGCCGCTGATCCCCGCCGAGCTCAAGTCCGACATCCCGCAGGGCATCTGGGACACCGTGACCTTCGGTGGGAAGATCACTGGGGTGCCGACGATCCTGCAGACCTACAGCGTCTTCGTGAATAAGAAGATGCTCGCGGACGCGAACGTCACGCTCCCGACCGCGGCGAGTCCGTGGACGTGGGACAAGTTCGCGGAGGTCTCCAAGCAGCTCACGACCGGCGATCGCTTCGGCGTCGGCTGGGGCCTCAAATCGCCGGCGGCCACCGTCATGAGCATGTCGCTCAACTTCAACGGCCTGTTCTTCTACAACGAAGGCGGAAAGAACGTCGTCAAGTTCGGCCCCGCCGAGCAGCAGGTCCTGAAGCGCATCTACAGCCTCGCGTACACCGACAAGTCGCTCTCGCCGACGACGCTCGGGCAGAGCGGCCCGGAGATCCTCCCCGGTTTCTTCGCGGGGAAGTACGCGATGATCGTCGGTGGGAACTACGTCGCCCAGCAGATGGTCGAACAGGCGCCCGCGGGCTTCGACTGGGCGATACTGCCTCTGCTCAAGGGTGACACCCAGGCGCAGAGCGCGAACCCCCAGACACTCTCGATCTCGACGCAGAGCAAGAACCCCAAGGAGGCGATGCAGTTCATCGCCTACTACATGCAGGCGAACAACCTCGCGAGCGTCGCCATCGGCGACTGGCTCATCCCGGTCAGCACCTCCGCCGGCAAGGCGGTCACGACGATCACCGG
>JALYLT010000283.1 GCA_030774095.1 Chloroflexota bacterium | reverse complement strand
GCGCTATATCTGGCGATGGCCATCGCGGTGTGGCTGGTGTGGCGCTCGGGGAGCGATGTCGCGTTGCCTTTCGATCTCTTTGGAGGGCAGCTCGTGCTGAACGTCGCATGGTCGGTCGTGTTCTTCGGCCGGCGGCAGGTTCGGGGCGCGCTCGCCGTGATCGTCGGCCTCTGGATATCGATCGCCGCGACCCTCGTCGCCTTCGCATCGGTCGATGCGCTGGCGGCCGCGCTCTTCGTGCCGTATCTGGCCTGGGTCACGTTCGCGTCGTTCTTGAATGGTGCGATCGCGAGGCTGAATCCCGCGTCCTGAGATCCTCCTGACCGGCGCGTCGGGCTACGTCGGTGGCCGCTTGCTGCACGCCCTCTCCGCGCGCGGCACCGCGGCGCGGTGCCTCACGCGCCGGCCCGACGTGCTCGCCGGGAAGCTCGGCCGGGGAGGCGAGGTCATACGCGGAGACTGCCTCGACGCCGCCTCGCTCGGCCCCGCGCTCGAAGGGATCCGGTGCGCGTTCTACCTCGTGCACTCGATGGGCCAGGGCGGCGACTTCGCCGCGCTTGATCGTCGCGCGGCGCTCAACTTCGGACGCGAGGCAAAGGAGGCCCGCGTTGCCCGCATCGTGTACCTCGGAGCCTTGGGCCGGCAGGACCGACCTATATCGCGACACCTGCGTAGCCGACACGAGACGGGCGAGATACTGCGCGAGAGCGGCGTCCCGGTCATCGAGTTCCGCGCGTCGATCATCGTCGGAGCGGGGAGCACCTCGTTCGAGCTCGTGCGCAGCCTTACCGAGCGGCTCCCCGTCTTGATCTGTCCGCGCTGGGTGACCACCCTGGCGCAACCGATAGCGATCGACGAAGTGATTCTCTATCTCCAAGCCGCGATCGATCTTCCAGAACGGACAGGTTCTCGGACCTTCGAGATCGGTGGGGCGGACCAGGTCTCCTATCTCGACCTGATGCGCGAGTACGCGCGTGCGCGCGGGCTCCGGCGCCTTTTCATCCCGGTCCCTGTGCTCACGCCCTGGCTCTCGAGTCTGTGGCTCGCACTCGTCACCCCGATCTTGGCCGAGGTCGGCCGCGAGCTCATCGAGGGTGTGCGCACGCAAACCCTGGTCCAGGATGACGCGGCCCTTCGGACGTTCGCGGTACGGCCGCGTCCCATACGCGATTCCATGGCCGCGGCTGTCGCGGCAGCGGCTCCGCCGCCGGGGGCGTGAACCGGCGAGCCATCTTTCAACCTGGCTTTTTCATCCCGCCCCGGCGACGCGCATCAGACTAGGCAGATGCGGACGAGCCGGCTCGAGGCATTCAGCGACGGCGTTTTCGCGATCCCCGCGACCCTCCTCGTGCTGGAGCTGCGCGTCCCGTCCGATTCGGCTGATGTCGTCGCCGCGCTCCTCCATCTCTGGCCGGCGTATGCCGCCTACCTCGTGGGTTTTCTGACGATCGGCATCATCTGCGTGAATCACCAGACCCTGCTGGAGCTTGCAGGCGCGTCGACCGACGCTTTCTGTATCTGAACCTCCTGCTTTTGATCACGGTCGGGATCGTTCCGTTCCCGACCGCGCTCGTCGACCAGTACATCCTCTCGGAGCAGGGCGCGACCCCAGCGCTCATCGTGTACGGGCTCGGTGGGCTCCTCATCGCCGTCGCTCTCCTGGATTAACGTCTGCGCCATGAAGCAGTTCATTGGCGGCAGCGGCCGCGGGTATTTCCTTCAATATTTCGAGGATCTGTGGATTGGCGACGTGCTGCAAGCCGACTGGGGAAACGACGGTTTCTGGAATCACGGAATGATTGTCCAAGTCAAGGACTGCTCCTGCGTGGCTGGCATCTACATGAGTTACCACGACACTGATCGATATCGGAAGCCGCTCGTAGAAGTTCTTGCGGACCCCCACTTTCAACAATTACTCCTACGCCGTTTCGTGCGGCGAGTGAGGGGAGCAGCTTCAGCCGACGCTGGGACCCCACGACGCGCACTTGGCGCTGATCACAGCAAAACGGAGTCGCTCGCCGGCGACGCTGTCGCATCGTCGTCAACGCGACCATGACGCTGAATCAGCGTCGTCGCGTGCCGTGACCCGCAGAGGTCTGCGCACCCGATATGGTCAGCCGGGAGCGCGACTTTCTCGAACTTTCTGATGTTCTCGCATGCTCGAGCGCCAAAATGCGCGAGAAAGTCTGCAAAGCCTCCAGTCTCGGCTGCTGACCTGATTCGTTCTCAGATGTCCGTCGCCGGCGAATCAGGTCATCTTCCGGAGTGATCAGGTTGTCATTCTGAGCACGGAGCACCAGTAACCTGATTACCGATCAGCTCGCTTGACGCTCTCGCGGCTCGGCGAAACGGTCGAATTTCTTCGGATCTGTTGGGGAGAGAGGATTCGAACCTCTGATTGGCTGATCCAGAATCAGCTGCCTTACCGCTTGGCCACTCCCCAGTGGGACGTCAACGAAGTTTACCGGAGTGCCGCAGACTAACGAGGAAGCGATGCCGAGCACAGCTCGCGAACGCAAACTAGAGATCCGGCCGCTCAGCGCGGCGCGAGTGGAGGACGTGCGCACGGTGCTCAGCGGCACGTTTGGCTCGCAGTGCTGGGACATGTTCTTCCGCTTCACGAACGCGCAGAGGGGCCCAGCCGGCATCGATGGAAAGACCCCTGCGCAGCTGGCCCGGCGCAAGGAGATCCTCGCCAAGCTCGCTCGACGAAAGAACGGCGCGGGCCTCATGGCGTACGCCGACGGCGAGCCAGTCGGCTTCATGTCGCTCGGACCGCGATCGGATTACCCGGCCATCGTGCAATCGAAGACGATGCCCGCGGTGGACGACGTTCCCGTCTGGATCATCCCCTGCATCACGGTGCGCCGTGGCTACCGCGGTCAGGGCATCGCGATCGCGATGATCCGCGCGGCCGTGGCGTACGCGGCGGAGCGTGGCGCGCCCGCGGTCGAGGGCTATGCGCGGGCGGGGAAGGAGCGGGTCCACGACGGTTCGGCGCACATGGGCACCGAGTCGATGTACCGCCGGGTCGGATTCAAGCGTGTGCGCGGCGTGATGAAGGACCTGCCGCGTGGCTGGACGCCGCGCGTCACGATGCGTGCCTTATGCGCACCGTCGAAAACGGGATGACCGAGTTACCGGACGCGGCTTGAACTAGCCGCTTTCTTCTTCCATCAGATCGGGCAGTGACTATGGTCGCCGCGGTACTTGTGGCCGCGGCTGCACGTCTTCCAGCCGCCAGGATTCTTGCGCGGTTCCGCGGGTAGACGGTCGGGCATGAGTTCACCGTACCCTATGCGCATGACCCCACGCCTTCCGAAGCCGCGAGCCGATCTGGCCGCCTTCCCGGCGTATCGCACCGGGCAGCAGAAGGCCGATGTGCGGCTCAACGCCAACGAGTGGGCCGAGCCGAATCCCGCTGGCGACTGGCTTACCCCGGAAGAGCTCGATGCCGTCCTTCTCAACCGCTACCCGACCGCGGCCATCGATCTGCGCGGACTGCTCGCCGAGCGCTA
>JALYLT010000282.1 GCA_030774095.1 Chloroflexota bacterium | reverse complement strand
GCACGTACGCCGCGAGGTCTTGATGGTGCGCGGTGAACCAGAGTCCGTTGTAGACGAGGTCGGCGTACTCCTGCGCGAGCTTGGCCTTGAAGCGCAGCGTCTCCTTGGTCAGCACCATGTCCTCGAGCGCGCGGTGCGCGAGGTGGAGGATGACCGCCGCCGGCGCTTCGTAGATCTCGCGCGACTTGATCCCCACCAGCCGGTTCTCGATCTGATCGATGCGGCCGACACCGTACTTGCCGCCAAGCTTGTTCAGGCGCTCGACGAGCTCGACGCCCTCCAGCTCGACACCGTCGAGGCTGATCGGCAGTCCCTCGCGGAAGGTGATGACGATCTCGCGGAACTTGGCCGGAGCCTCGTCCGGATCGACGGTCCACTGGAACACGTCACGCGGCGGCGCTCCCCACGGATCCTCGAGGACACCGGCCTCGATCGACCGTCCCCATAGGTTCTCGTCGACGCTGTACGGACTCTTCTTCGTTGCCTCCACCGGGATGCCACGCTCGCGCGCGTATTCGATCTCCTCGTCGCGCGTCATGTTCATACCGCCGCGCATCGGCGCGATCACCTTGAGATCCGGCGCCAGCGCGCCGACCGCGAGGTCGAAGCGCACCTGGTCGTTGCCCTTCCCGGTACAGCCATGCGCGACGAAGCGGGCGTTCTCCTCGCGCGCCGCATCGACGAGCAGCTTCGCCAGCAGCGGCCGTCCGAGTGCGGTCGCAAGCGGGTAACGCTCCTCGTAGAGCGCGCCGGCCTGAAGCGCCGGCCAGACGAAGAAGCGGACGAAGATGTCGCGCGCGTCCTGAACGATCGCCTTGCGCGCGCCGCTCGCGATCGCCTTCTTCTGGATCTGCTCAAGCTCGCGCACTGAGCCAAGGTCGCCGGTGCAGGTGACCACCTCGAAGCCGTGCGTTTCGCGCAGCCAGGCGACCGCGACGCTGGTGTCGAGACCGCCCGAGTACGCCAGGACGCACGTCTCTCCTTTGTGTTGCGGTGTGGTCATGCCCCCTTCTCCCTGCGCGCGATGCCGAACGCGGTGAGACGCGTGAGCAAGGAGCGCGCGTGACGTTCGGTCGAGGTCGCGACGAAAACGGTGTCGTCGCCGGCGAGCGTACCGAGGATCTCGCTGAGCCCGGCTGCGTCGAGCGCGGCGCCGAGCGCGTTCGCCGTTCCCGGCGAGGAGCGCAGCACGACCATGTTGGCCGCGACTGCCGCTTCGACCGGATAGTCCTCGCTGAAGCGGCGCAGCCGATCCGTGCCGCCGCCCTGATTCACCGCGGACGGCGGCGCATAGATGTGCGCGCCATCGCGCGCGACCTTCACCAACCCGAGCTCGACGATGTCGCGCGACACGGTGGCCTGCGTCGCCGGGAAGCCCGCGCTCTTGAGCCCGCGCACGAGCTCCTCCTGCGTCGACAGGCGCTGCTGACGCACGAGCCGCACGAGCGCCTGCTGCCGGTGGTGTTTGCGCGCGAGCCCCTCTCTCACTCCGCCGCCTCGAAGACGGTGCCCACCTGTTCGCCGGTGAGCAGCTTCTCGATCGCGTCGGCACCGCGCGCCGCGACGATCGCGGACCGGCAGCCGGCGCTCGCGGCGATCAGGCAGGCCTCGACCTTGGGCACCATGCCGCCTTCGATCGTGCCGTCGTCGACGAGCGCCTTCGCGCGCGCGGTGTCGAGCGACCCGATGACCTTGCCGTCCTTCGCGCGCACACCCGGCACGTCGGTCACGAAGACGAGGAGCCGCGCGCCCAGACTCGCGGCGAGCGCGCCCGCGGCGGCGTCTCCGTTCACGTTGAGCACCTCGCCGTCCTTCTTATCCAATGCGGCCGGGGCCACGACCGGAACGCGCCCGGCCTCCAGCAGCTCCTCGAGCAGCGCGCTATCGACGAGCGTCACGCGGCCCACCAGACCGAGCTCGGCCTCCTCGCGCTCGGCGCGGAGCATGCCGCCGTCGATGCCGGAGAGGCCCACCGCCGGCACGCCTCGCGCGATGAGCGCCGCGACGATCCGCGTATTCGCCAGTCCAGCCAGGGTCGCAAGCGCGACATCGCGAGTGGCCGCATCGGTGACACGCAGACCGCGGATGAAGTGCGTCTCGAGGCCGAGCCGCCCCGACCACTCGGTCGCAAGGGGACCGCCACCGTGCACGACGACGAGCGAGTGACCCGAGTCGTTGAGCGTCGCCACGACGTCGAGGGCCGCGGCCTCCTCACCCAGGATCGAGCCGCCGATCTTGAGCACAATGGACGCTGCGCCCGAGTGGTCGACGTCGGGCAGGCTTCGCCGATGATCAGTCACGTCATGTACTCGGCGTTGATGCGCACGTATTCGGCGGACAGGTCGCAGCCCCACGCCACAGCGTGACCTTCGCCGAGACCAAGGTTCACCTCGATCTCGATCGCGTCCGCCGCGAACAGCGCGCGAACATCCGCGTCCGCGACCACGATCGGCGCTCCGTTCCGGTAGACGAACAGATCGCCGATGCGCACGCTCGCTTTGCGGTCGTCGACGCGCGCGCCGGAGCGGCCCGCAGCGGCCAGCACGCGGCCCCAGTTGGGATCGCCACCGTGGATGGCGGTGCGCACGAGGTTCGAATTGGTGATCGTGCGAGCCGCGAGGCGCGCGTCGGCCGAGGACGCAGCGCCGCGAACCCGGACCTCGAACACCTTGGTGGCGCCTTCGCCGTCGGCGACGATCATCCGAGCGAGGTCGGCGCACACCGCGCGGAGGCCTTCCTCGAACGACGCGAGATCCGCGCCCTTCGGCGTCACGCCTGAGGCGCCATTCGCGAGCACGAGGAGGGTGTCATTGGTGCTGGTGTCTCCATCGATCGAAATGGCGTTGAACGTCGTGTCCGCGGCGCGCGAGACGATCCGCCGCAGATCGCCGGGCTCGACGGCCGCGTCGGTCGTGACGAACGCGAGGAGCGTGGCCATGTTCGGATGGATCATCCCCGCGCCCTTCGCGACACCGCCGATGCGAACGGTACCTACGGTGAGATTCAGCTCGCGCTCTGCCACCTTGGGCCGCGTGTCCGTAGTCATGATCGCGCGCGACGTGTCGTCCCAACCGCCCTCGGTGAGCGCGATGTCAGGGAGGACCGCGGCGATCCGCTCGACCGGCAGCTTGAAGCCGATCACGCCGGTGCTCGCGACCGCGACCTCGTACGGCGAGCAGCTCACGACGGCCGCGGCCGCTTCCGCCATCGCGATCGCGTCGCGCTCGCCCTGCTCACCGGTACAGGCATTCGCGTTGCCGGAATTCACGACGATGGCGCGCAGCGGTCCGCGCTCGACGTGGCGGCGGGTCACGATGCACGGCGCGGCGATGACCTGATTGGTGGTGAAGACGGCCGCGGCAGTGCACGGCCGCTCCGAGACGATGAGCGCCACGTCGAGTCGCTCCGGCCGCCCGTGCTTCACACCCGCCATCGCCGCACCCGCGCGGAAGCCGTGCGCAAAGGTGACGCCGCGT
This sequence comes from Chloroflexota bacterium, assembly GCA_030774095.1. GTDB lineage: Bacteria > Chloroflexota > Limnocylindria > P2-11E > P2-11E > CF-39. The sequence goes on along the minus strand of JALYLT010000282.1, from coordinate 49 downwards.
CCGTCGGTCATGGCCAGAGCGGCAGCGCCTCGAGACCCATCGTCTCGGG
>JALYLT010000281.1 GCA_030774095.1 Chloroflexota bacterium | reverse complement strand
GGTAGCGCGCGATCCTTCCAAGATTGAGGCGCGGGTCCGATTCCCGCCACCCGCTCAGGCCAGCCGGTCAGAGCGAGATCGGCTGCGCATCACCGGGGAACAGGCAGCTCGTGCGCTACTTTCCCGGGCATGACCGTCGTCTTCCTACTGGATCTCGACAACACGCTGATCGACAACGACGCGGTGCGCGAGAGACTCAACGCGGGCACGCGCCGCCTTCTGGGCGCCGTTCTCGCCGATCGGTTCTGGAAGATCTACGAAGAGGTCCGCGACGAATGCGACTATGTCGACTTCCTCGAGACCCTGAGTCGCTTTCATCGCATCGCGAAGGATCCATCCGATCAACAGCGCCAACTCGATAGGCTGATCCTCGATTTCCCCTACGCGGAGGCGCGTTATCCTGCGACGCTCGACGTGCTGGCCGCGCTGTGGAATTCCGGCACACCGGTGGTCCTGTCGGACGGCGACCCGGTGTTCCAGCCGCTGAAGGTATTTCGGTCCGGCGTCGCCGACGCGGTGCGCGGGAACGTGCTGGTGTTCCCGCACAAGGAGACCTGTCTGGATGCCGTCGAGCGGCTCTTTCCCGCGGACGACTATGTGGCGGTCGACGACAAGGCCGCGATCCTCGCATTGCTGAAGACGCAGTGGGGCGAGCGGCTCACGACAGTGCACGTGCTCCAAGGTAAATACGCCGACGACGCCTACACCGGTCCGCCCCAGACCACGTGCTGAGTGCGATCGCCGAGCTGACGGCCCTGGTGCAGCCGCGTGACTAAGCGAGCGCTCGCGAAATTGGAGGAGGATCTGCTACCGAACGGCGAGCGCTGAGCGCCGCTAGGCCGTAGTCGCGAGTCGCGCGCGGGTACCGAGCCGCTCCTGACGGAACGGCACCTTCGCGCGACGCCTCAGGTCCGCGAACGCGGCGTGCTGCGTCTCGTTCACGAACGTGAAGGCGACGCCGCGGCGCCCGGCGCGACCGGTGCGCCCGATGCGGTGCACGTAGGTCTCGGCGTCCTCGGGGAGGTCGAAGTTCACGACATGACCGATGTCGTCGACGTGGATGCCCCGCGCGGCGAGATTGGTCGCGATCAGTGTCGGGATCCGGCCGCTGCGGAAACCTTCGAGCACCCGCTCGCGCTCGTGCTGGCCGACGTTGCCGTGGAGCGCGCGCGCCGGGCTGCCCAGATTCGCCAGCGCCTTGACGAGCTTGTCGGCGCCGTGCTTCGTGCGCCGGAAGACGAGCGTTCGGACGACGTCCTCACGCCGCAGGATCTCATGCAGGGCGGCGACCTTGTCTGATTCACGCACCTGGATCCAGGCCTGATCGATGGCGGCGACGGTCGGCTCCTCGGGCTTGATGGTCACGCTGACCGGGTCTTTCGTGTATCGGCGCGCCACCGCGCGAACGTCGTTCGTGAGCGTTGCGGAGAACAGCGCGGTCTGCCGCGGCCCCTTGAGGAGGGCGACGATGCGCGCGATGTCCGGGGCGAAGCCGAGATCGAGCAGACGATCGGCCTCGTCGAGCACGAGGATCCGGATGCGCGAGAGATCGAGCGTGCGGCGCGACGCAAGATCGATGAGACGTCCCGGCGTTCCGACGACGACGTGCGCGCCACGACGAAGGGCGTCTTCCTGCGCGCGGTAACCGACGCCGCCGTAGAGGGCGACGACGCGCGCGTGGCGGAAGCGACCCAGGACCTCGATCTCGCGAGCGACCTGCTGGCCGAGCTCCCGCGTGGGTACGACGACAAGTGTGAACGGGGCGCCGGCGCGACCCTCGACGCGCTCGAGGATCGGGAGCGCGAAGGCGCCGGTCTTGCCGGTGCCGGTCTGCGCCTGCGCGAAGAGATCGCGGCCCGCGCGAAGCGGCGGTATCGCGAGCTCTTGAACGGGCGTGAAGGTGGTCCAGCCGAGCTGCTTTACAGCACGGTCGAGATCGGGGGTAAGCGAGATCAACTGATTTCCTTTGCGGGGCAACAAAAAAGCGAGCCGAAATGTGACTCGGCTCGCTGTCACCGGCGCGACCGCCGGCTATTTCTTGAAGGACCCGAGTGATTTTCTGAGCTCAGACTAACACAGGGAAACGCCTAGCGGCTCCCCGCCTTGCGACTCGCGGTCGACGCCGCGCGCTGCGCCTGCTTTCGCTCGGTCGGCGATTTCGGCTCCTTTGTCTCGCCTTTGGCCGTGCGCGTGCGGTTCACGGTGGCGGTGGCGATACGCTCCGCGGTGCCCTCCGAGCGACCTCGCCCTTTCTCGTTCTCCTTGATGTGCTCGTACTGACGTTCGCGTTTCGCGGTCCAAGTCTTCTGTGGCAACTCACACCTTCCGGGTGCCGCTGCTGCATGACGCGTGCTCGGCGCTCATTTACAGTCGGGGCAGATGCACGTCGTTCGGTCGTACATCCGCTCACTCACGCTTCTCCTCGCCACCATCCTCGTCGTCGCCGCTTGCGAGGGCCCGAAGACGATCGAGTTCGCACCGTCGCCGACCTCATCGGCCGCGCGCCCGAGCCCGACACCACGCGCGACGCTCGCTCCCGACGCTCCCTGCGAGGACTGCTGGCCGCTGAGCGGCCTACCCGCTGCGAGCGGCGCGGCGACGGACCGCAAGCCGCTTGTGATCAAGATCGACAACGCGCCGGCCGCGCGGCCCCATTACGGCATCACGCAGGCGGACATGGTCTTCGAGATCATCGTCGAGGGCGGTGTCACGCGGCTCGCGGCGATCTTCCATGCGCAGGACCCAGCAACGATCGGCAGCGTGCGCTCGGCGCGGCTCGTCGACCGCTCGCTCACGCCGATGGTCCGCGGCGCGCTCGTGTACTCCGGCACCTCCGCGTATGCGTGGGAGCTGATCAGCAAGGATGCCGGCCAGGGCAAGTATGTCGAGCTCTCCGCCGACCACGCGCAGGGCTATTACCGCGTGACCTTCCGCGCGGCGCCGTACAACCTCTTCACCAGCGGGGCGAACCAGCGGCAGAACCTGAAGCAGCTCGGCGCCGAGACCTCGAAGGACATCCCGAAGTGGGCGTTCCTCGTTTCGCAGGATCACCCCGCCACCCTCGCGGGCATGACGGGGGGCGCGCCGGCGACAGAGATCTCGATCCCGTATCGCGCGGACACCTCCGCGGTGAGCTACCAGTACGACGCCGCGACGAAGACCTACGCGCGCTTCCAGAACTCGGCCGGACGGGCGGTCCGAGACGTTGATGCGGTCACGAACAAGCCGGTCGCCGCGACGGACGTCGTGATCATCCAGACCGAGATCTGGGACGTGCCGGACATCGTCGATGCCGCGGGCGCATTCTCGAACGACATGCGCATGACTGGCACGGGGCCGGCCACGGTCTTCCGCGACGGCCTTCGCCAGGACGGCACGTGGTCGCGCAAGGACGACCTGTCGCCTTTCGTGTTCAAGAACGCGGCCGGCGAGCCGATCCTCCTTTCGCCCGGGCAGCCCTGGATCCACGTAGTCCCGAACGAGATGAAAGTCACGTCTCAGTGATGCTGCGGCGCTGAGAGGAAAACAGA
>JALYLT010000280.1 GCA_030774095.1 Chloroflexota bacterium | reverse complement strand
GCACACCAGTCGTTGTGCAGCTCGGACTTGTAGTCCTTGATCGTGAGCTTCACGGGTGCGTTAACGGACATGCGTCACCACCGGCTCGGCCTTGCCACCTGCGTAGGCGTTGGTCAGGGCACGGACCACCTCGTCCTCGCTGAACGGCCGGCCGTCGTATTTGTTGATGCGGTCTTTGATGAGGACGCCGGTGTGCTCGGTCACGAGCGACGCGAGCTGGCCAGAGAAGTTCTCCTCCATGCTCACGATCCGCTTCGCCTTGCGGAGGATGTTGCCCACTGCCTCGGCGGGGAACGGCTTCATCAACCGGCACTGGAGGAAATTGATCTTCTTGCCCTGGCTTTCGAGCACCTTCAGCGCGTCGAGGATCGTTCCCTTCGTGGAGCCCCATCCGATGACGGTGAGCTCGGCGTCCGCCGGACCGTGCAGCGCGTACTGCTGGTCCTCGGGGATCGCCTTCTGCGCGAGCGCGAGCTTGCCCATGCGCTTGTGCATCATCACCATTCGCATCTCAACGCCCTCGGTGATGTGGCCATCGGGGTCGTGCTCATCCGATGTCACCCAGAACCGTCCGCCCGCGATCCCCGGCCGGCTGCGCGGCGAGATGCCGTCCTTGGTCAGCGCGTAGCGGAGGTACTCCTTCGCGTCGCCGCTCTTCCCGTTGCCGTTGTGACCGTTCGCGCTGTCGTTCGGTCCTTTCGCGTCGACGGCGGTCCACTCGCTACCGGTGAAGCGCTCGCCGCGATCGATCTTGTCGTACTTCAGCTCGAGCTTGTCGATGGTCGTGTAGACCGAGGCGAGCTTCTTGTCCGACAGGACGATGATCGGCATCTGGTAACGCTCGGCCCAGTTGAACGCGGAGAAGATGTCCTGGTAGGACTCGCGCAGATCGCCGGGCGCGGTGACGATGTGCGGGAAGTCGCCCTGCGCGGGGTGCAGCGCGAACTGCAGATCGCCCTGCTCCTGCCGGGTCGGCATCCCGGTCGACGGGCCGCCACGCTGGTACAGCACGAGCACCGGCCCGGGCGCCTCCGTGATGGACGCGAATCCGATCCCTTCGACCATGAGCGCGAAGCCGGGCCCGCTGGTCGCCGTCGCGACACGAACGCCCATGTGCGCGGCGCCGACGGCCATGTTGATCGAGCTGATCTCGTCCTCGCACTGCACGACGAGCAGGTTGAAATCGCGCTGGTTCCGCTCGAGGAACACGCTTTCGTCCGTCGCGGGCGAGATCGGGTAGTAGGTCTGGAACGAGCAGCCCGCCTTCAGCTTCGCGATGGCGGCGATCTCGTAGCCCTTCGCGAGGATGCGTGCCTTCGGTTCCGCGCCGGGCTTGAGCGTGTACGGGAAGTCCTTCGCGCTCTCGTGCTGCTTCACGTGCTCGAACGCGAGACGGGCGGCGCGGACGTTGAGCTCGCCGACCTCGGCGCGCTTGCCCTTGAACTGGCTGCGGATCACCTCGGCGACGAGGTCGAACGGGTAGTCGCAGAGCGCGAGCGACGCGCCGAGGCCCACGGTGTTCTTCATGACCTCGTAGCGCCGCGCCTGCTCGCCCTTGCCGACCTCTTCGAGCGCCTTCTTGATGATCTCCATGAACGGGACCGCGTAGAACCGCAGGTCCGCCCGCTTGCTGTCCGCGGGCTTGAACTCGATCTCGCTGTCGTAGATGACGCCGCCGCCCTCGTTGATCTCGTGCAGGTGGCCGAAGTGCGTCGGCCAGCGGCGATGGTGTCCGTCGCCGGTGAGCGTTTCGTCGTCGAGCGCGACGAGGATGTCAGCGGTGTCGCGGTAGGAACGGATATCCTCGTCGTCGACGCGCACGCGATAGAACGAGTGCTTGCCCATGATGTTGGAGTGGTATTCGATGTTCGCGTACACGCGTAGACCGGCCCTTGAACAGGCCTTCGCGAACACCTCGGCGGAGGCGTTGATGCCGCTCCCCTGGGGCCCGCCGATCATCCAGGTGAGCCGATTCTTCTGCACTCGGAACATCTATTCTACTTCTCGATGGCGGCGCGTCGGGAAAAGGACACGCTCGGAGAGATAGAGGTCCCTTCCGATGCGTTGTGGGGAGCGCAGACCCAGAGGGCCATCGAGAACTACCCGATCTCCGGGTACAAACCATTTCCTGCGTTCGTTCACGCCATGGTGCGCGTGAAGCGCGCTGGCGCTCTCGCGAACGCCGAGGCCGGTCGATTGGAGCCCAAACGACGGGACGCGATCGTGGCCGCCTGCGACGAGATCCTCGCCGGAAAGCACATGGATCAATTCGTTGTCGATGTCTTCCACTCCGGCGCCGGTGTGTCGTTCCACATGAACGTGAACGAGGTGATCGCCAACCGCGCGAATCAGATCTGTGGCGGCGGACTCGGCACGTACGAGCACGTCAATCCCAACGATCACGTGAACATGGGCCAGTCGACGAACGACGTCACACCGACCGCCATGCGTCTCGCGCATCTCGAGCTGACGAAGACGGTCTGCGAGGAGCTGGACGAGCTTGCCGACGCGCTCGCCGCGAAGGCCACGCAGTACACGAACGTCGTCAAGCCGGGTCGCACGCATCTGCAGGATGCCGTACCGATCACGTACGGGCAGGAGATCGGCGGGTGGGGGAGCCGCATCAAGGGCGCCGCGGCGCGTCTGCGCGCGGGTCGCACGGAGCTGTGCGAGCTCGGCATCGGCGGCACCGCCGCCGGGACTGGACTCAACGCTGATCCACAGTTCCGCGAGCGCGTGTGCCGCTATCTGGCGGAGTGGTACGGCGAGCCGATCGTGCCGACGAAGGACCTCTTCGCCTCTATGCAGTCCATGGCGCCGTTCGTCCGCATCTCGAGCGGGATGCGCACGGCCGCGATCGAGCTCTCGCAGATCTGCAACGACATCCGCATCCTCGTGTCGGGGCCCCGGACCGGATTCGGCGAGCTCGTGATCCCCGCCGTACAGCCGGGCTCGTCGATCATGCCGGGCAAGGTGAATCCGGCGATCGCGGAGATGGTCAACCAGGTCTGCTTCCAGGTCATCGGCAACGACACGACCGTCGCATGGGGCGCGCAGGCCGGACAGCTCGAGCTGAACGTGATGATGCCGGGTATCAACTACGCGGTGTGCTTCTCCGCGACGATCCTCGCGAACGCTGTGCGGCAGCTGCGCACCCGCACGATAGAAGGCATGCGCGTCGACGAGGAGCGCGTGAAGGAGCTGATGGACTCGAGCCCATCGCTCATCGTGACCGCCCTCACACCGCACGTCGGATACGCCAAGTCGGCGGCTCTTGTGAAGCGCGCGCTCGCCGAGCGACGAGCGCTCATAGATGTGGCGCTCGAGGAGAAGGTCTTGCCGGAAGACAAGCTGCGGAAGATCCTCGACGCGCTGCCGATGACGAAGGGAGGCGTACAGTGACCGCCGGCCCGAAGATCGACGGGCACAGTGGCTCGGTACGCGTGCGCAGCACCGTGGCGTTCGAGGCGAAGCAGAAGATCCCGTACTTCCTCGGCGTTTCGGGAAAGACCGCTGGCGCGAAAGACCTCTCGCTGAATCTCATCGTCGTTCCGCCGA
>JALYLT010000279.1 GCA_030774095.1 Chloroflexota bacterium | reverse complement strand
CCAGTAGAGCCCCCGCCGTCCTCACGGCGGCGAGTATGCGTGAGCCGCCCTTTTGAAAAGTCCTAGCCGCGTAGCAATTCGCGCAGCGCCGCCAGATCGCGTGCGTATGCTTGCTCGGGGATCTTCAGACCTTCTTGGAAATCGGCCCGCATGAAGTGCGCGGGATGACCCGGCTCGCCGTCGCCCGGGTGGCGCGGAATGACGTGCGTATGAAGATGCGGGAGCGAATTGCCGAGCATCTCGAGATTCATCTTGATCGGCTTGACGTGGCGCTCGACCGCGCGAGCGACGCGGAGCACCTCTTCGAAGTACGCGCTCGCCTCGTCCGGGCTCAGCTCGGTCGGATCCGCGACGTGTCGCCCGCGCCACACGACGACGCAGTACCCGCGCTGACCGACATCGTTACGCACCAGGTAGGCATCCGACACGCGGCCGGCGAAGACGCGCGAGCTGCCATCTGCTACCTCCGGCCGCCCATCCGCGCACACCGCGCAGTCCTTACCGCGAACGCGTTCGCTCCAGTCCGCCGGCCATTCGCGGCTCATCGCGGCGCAACGGTAGCGCCCCGCGCGAACGCCACGACCTCCTCGATGCTCGGTGAATAGCCGTCCGTCGTGTCCACGATCAGCCGCGGCGTGCCGATGTCGATGAGGGACTCGGCATCGTCTGCGACCCACTCGGCGAGGATCGCGCTTTCGATGTGCACGCGGTGCCTAGTGCCGGCCCGCTTCTCGTAGCGCTCGCGTCGCAGCGCATCCGGCGTCCGGCACACGATGACGATGGTCGGCGCGAGACGCGCGAGCGCGCGCAGCGGCGGATCCGACATCCCGCGCCGGAAATTGCTCTCGAGGACGAGGCCACCGCCCGCGGCGAGGATGCGCTCAGCCACGGTGAAGAGCGCGGCGTATGCCGCCGAGCCGAGCTGACGCGACCACGCGAGATCGCCGGTCGCGAAGGGCTCGGCAAGCGCCTCCTTCATGTCGTCCTTGGTGATGACCGGAAGGCCGAGCGCCGTGCCGAGCGTCCGTGCAAGGGTCGTCTTTCCGGTCGCGGGCGCCCCACCGACTATCACGAGGCGACCGCTCACGACCCCAACGGTATCGCGCCGCCGTCGTACACGAGCCGACCGTCGACGACGCGGACGACATCCCAAACGCGATGTGGCTCGCTCTTTCCCGCCGCGAAGAGGTGCACGACATCCCATCCATCGATCGTGAGCCGATCGGACAGCAGACGCCGATGGCAGCGCCACCACAGCGTCTCGGCGCACATGAACGCCGTCGTTCGTTCGCGTGCGATCGTGACGAGGCGCGCGTAGTCCGCCGCGAACTCGTCGGTGGACATGTGATCCGCGTAACCACGGAACGCATCGACCTTGAGCGCGACGTGCGGCGAATCTGTCGCCGCCTCACGGCGGCCGCCCAGACCCCGGAGATGCACGTAGTCGATACCGGCCTCCTTGAGCGACGCCACGAGGGCGGCCTGACCGAACTGCGGATGTCTGCGCGAACCTGGCGCGCTGCGGATGTCTGCCAGCGTGCTCACGCCCGCCGTGCGCAGCACATCGACAAATTCCGGGGTCGCGCGAGTGCCGTGGCCAACGCTGTACATGCTCGGCATGCGCTCAGTGTGAAAGACTCGTTCCATGAAGGTCGCGTGGCTGCATGTCGCACCGGTAAAGGGGCTCCGGATCGAAGAGCGCCAGCGCATCGAGCTCGGGCCGAGCGGTGTCGAGGATGATCGCCTCTTCTGCCTCGTCGAGGAGACCGGCCGGCTTCTCAACGGCAAGCGGCTCGCGCAGCTGTCGACGATCGTCCCTCGCTACGACACGAAGACCGGCCACCTCGAGCTGCGAATGCCGAATGGCTCAGCAGTGAAGGGCACGGTCGCGGTCGCCGAGCCCATCACGGTCACCGTCTACGGACACGCCGGGCCCGGGCACGTCGTCAGCGGACCGTGGGCCGACGCGCTCAGCGACGAGGTCGGGCGGCCCGTGCGCGTTGTCCGCTTCGACGGCCCGGGTCAGGGCCACGATCGCGCCGACGATTCCGCCGGGGCGACGTTGCTCTCGACTGGATCGCTCGAGCGCCTACAGCAGGAGGCAGGCGCCGCCGAGCCCGTCGACCCGCGACGCTTTCGGATGCTGATCGGCGTGGCCGGCGCGGGCGCGCACGAGGAGGATTCGTGGATCGGCCGCCGCGTGCGCGTGGGCGAGGCCGTCGTCGTGCCCGCGGGCAACGTCGGACGCTGCGTCGTCACGACACGTGACCCCGACACTGCCGAGCCGACGCTCGACACGCTCGAGCTTCTCGCGCGTTACCGGCGCAACATCGGCACCACCGAGGAGCTGGCGTTCGGCGTGTGGGCGCATATCGAGCGTCCCGGTGTGGTGCGTATCGGCGATCCCGTTGAGGTCGAACCGTGAGCGATATCAGCGTCAGCGCGATCTCTCCGGATCAGCACGACGTGGTGCTTCACTACTTCGACATGGTCGCGTACGCCGACAATCCGAATTGGTCCAAATGTTTTTGTATGGAAAGACTCGTCGACGACTACGAGTCTCGGACCAAGCAGCAGAACCGCGAGTCGCGCAGCGAACTCATCCGCTCTGCGAAAGCCAACGGACTCGTCGCGTATCGACTCGGTCGCGTCGTCGGCTGGTGCCATGCAGCGCCGAAGAACGAGCTGGTCAACGTCGAGGGTGAGAAGGATCCGAAGGTCGGCGCGATCGTCTGCTTCGTCGTCGCTCCTGATCAGCGGCGGCAGGGCGTCGCGACGACGCTGCTCGAAGCCGCGCTTGAGCACCTGCGGCAGCGCGGCATGACGGCGGTGGAGGCCTACCCATTCCTCGGCGAGATCGACCCGGCGCGTTGGAGCAAGATCAACTACGTGGGGCCGCTCTCGATGTACGTGAAGGCTGGGTTCGAGGTCGCCGAGAAGCACGACGACTACGCCGTCGTTCGTATCACGCTGTAGCTCGGCGGCCCGGCCCGGTGCGGAGTGCACACATTCGCCTCCGGAGCCGATTCGCGACCTTCTCAGCGCTGTTCCGCAACCTTTCGTTCGGCTACAAATTCCGGCAGTGACAAAGGTTCGCTCGTCCGCAGCAGCAGCAATCACCGTAGGAGGTGGAGGCTGAGTCGCGTCTGCTGAGCGAAACATCGAGACCGACGAAGCCTCCCAGGACCGGGGGGCTTTTCTGTTTAGAAGGAGGTAGTGCGTGAGCGACGAGCGAGACGCCTGTGCGTTGGTCGGGATGGCCCGGAAGGACGGGCGGCCTTCGCGCGAGGTGCTCGACGGCGTGCTCCACGGCATGGCCGCGCTCGCGCACCGTTCGGGACTCGTCGACGGCGAGGGCGACGGCGCCGGCGTGCTCACCGACATCCCACGCGGCCTATGGGCGAATATCCTCCGCGCGTCGGGCCGCGACGCGACGCTCGTGCGCAGCGGCCGCTTCGCGGTCGGTCACCTGTTCATCCCGCCCAGCGACGGCGACGCGGACCAGGCTGCTGTCCGTCGCAGCCTCGCTCGCCGCGGCATCGAGATCCTCGCCGAGCGCGATGACA
>JALYLT010000278.1 GCA_030774095.1 Chloroflexota bacterium | reverse complement strand
CCGCCGCGCCGACGGTGTGCGCGGCAAGGACGAGGAGGCTGTTCGCGCTCGCGGCGGCCGGCGTCCACATGAGCTGCGCCGTGCTGAGCCCATCGGTCGCATCGATCACTCGGTCGACCTCGCGCACGAGCCGGTCGCGCATCTCCGCGAGCTCGCGCTTTGGCGCGGGACTCACCGCACGCGACTTACGACGAAGTCCGCGACATCTCGCAGCGCTTCGCGCTCGCCACGCGCAGGCAGACCGTCGAGCGCGCGAAGCGCGGCGTCGTGGAACGCCAGGGCACGGGCGCGCGCGCGTTCGGGCCCGCTGCTCGAGCGGATGACTCGAAGGAGCTCGACCACTTCGTCGCGTGACTTCCCGGGGGCGACGATGCGTCGAGCGAGCTCACCGTCCCGGCCACCGGACTCCGCGGCCGCATAGATCATCGGCAGTGTCGCCATGCCCTCTTCGAGATCGCGGCCGACAGCTTTGCCGAACTCGGCCTCATCGCCGACGAGATCGAGGATGTCGTCGGTCATCTGGAAGGCGAGCCCGAGGTTCGTGCCGAAGGCGCCGAGCGCCGCCACGTGCTCCGGCTCCGCCTCGGTGAGGAGCGCCGCCCCCTGGCAGCACGCGGCGTAGAGCGACGCGGTCTTGAGCTCGATGCGCTCGAGGTACTCCGCTTCCGTCGGCATCGCCGGTGGCGAAGTGACCTCGTTGAGCTCACCATCACAGAGCGCGAACACCGTCTGCGCGACGATCGCGATGACCTCAGGCTTTGGCAACACCGCCGCAAGCGCGTACGCCTTGGCGAAGAGGTAGTCCCCGACGATCAGGGCGACGTCACCGTCCCACATCGCGTTCACGGTCGGGATGTTCCGGCGGACATCGGCGCGATCGACGATGTCGTCGTGGACGAGCGAAGCCGTGTGCACGAGCTCGAGCGATTCGGCGAGGTTGAGCACCGTCTCGCGATCGTCACGCGCGCCGAATCGCGCCGAGAGGAAGACGAGCGTGGGACGCAGAAGCTTTCCCGGTGTCTGGAAGACATGCTCGACCGCGGCTTGGAACGTCGGGTGTCCACCGCGACCGACCGCGAGAAGCCGTCGCTCTAGCTCCTTGAGCTCACCTTCAACAGGTGCATAGAACGTCGCGCTCGACACCGCTCCCATGACCCCAGTCTAGGGAGGAAGATGGCGGCCTACGGCTTCTTAGTTGGTTTGGGCGCTTCCGTAGGCGTGGGTATGGGCGTTCGGCCCACGGGCGGGGTCGCGAACGGATTCGGGATTGCGCTGGGCGATTCCGATGGTTTCGGCGCGAACCCACAGATGGTCCAGCTGAAGCGGCCGTAGCTGTACGTGCCAGAGACCGCGCCGGTAGCCCACCGGTTGTAGTAGGTCTGCCAGTCGGCGAACGGCGCGACGAGCTTAATGCCGCACGACTGGTAGAAGTCGGAGTCGTTGCTCTTCGGCTCGGTGCCCTCGACGTAGTGCTCCGTGAAGCGGTAGCTGGCGGGGCAGTTCGGTCCTGGCAGCGCGCCGGAGCCGTTGCCGCCCATAAGCGACGGGTTCACGCAGACGACGCGGTCGACGATGCCTGCGGGCTTGTCGTACCAGGTGGGCGGCACACTGCCGACGACGGTCTTCATGTAGTCGCGCCAGAGAACGCCAGGCCCGAGCGCCGACGAGATGCCACGCATCTCGGAGTTGTCGGAGTTGCCCATCCAGATCGCGGTGAGCCGCTGCGGGACCCATCCGATCGCAAGGACGTCCTGCAGGTTGTCGGTCGTTCCGGTCTTGAGCGCGGCGGTGCGTCCGATGTTGGTCCATGGGCCGAAGACGAACGAACCCTGCGGGTTGGTGTTGTCCTTGAGGATGTCGGCCAGGATCCACGCCTGCCGCGGATCGATGACCTGCTTTCCGTCGGGCTTCGACCAGTCCCGCACGACCTTGCCGCTCGGGTCGAGGATCTTGTAGATCATCGTCGGCTCGACGCGCACGCCCATGTTCGCGACGACCTGATACGCGCTGGCCATGTCGATGAGGCGCATCTCGCCGGCGCCGATGCCGAACGAAAGTCCGAGCTTGGTGCGGTCCCAGTCGCGATCGATGCCGAGCTGGTGGACCGTGTCGATGATCGCGTCGACACCGACGGTCCGTGTGACCTGCAGCGCGGGCAGGTTGAGCGACTCGCGGAGCGCCTGGCGCATCGTGGTCGGGCCGTGCTGCTCCTTCGTCGCGTCCTGCGGCTTGTAGACGGTGCCACTGCCGTCGCCCATCTCCCAGCCGATGTCGTACAGCCGAGTCGATGCGGTCATGCCCGCTTTGAGCATTCCGGTGAGATAGGTGAACAGCTTGAACGTCGAACCCGGCTGCCGGTACGCGATGCCAGCGTGGTCGTAGTCACCCTGCATCTTCGGGGTATTGCCGTAATAGTCGTAGCTCCCGACGTACGCGAGGACCTCTCCGGTCGTCGGATCCATCGTGATGAGGGCCGCGTTGTTCACGTTGTTGCCTTTCAGAGAGTCAACGTGATCACGGACCTCTTTCTCGGCGAGCTGCTGCATGTTCCAATCGAGCGTCGTGAAGACGGTGTAGCCGCCGCGGTACGCGGCCTTCTCGCCGAGCTCGCGGATGAGCTGCTCGCGGACACGGAACGTGAAGTGCGCGGCGTACAGCGAAGTCGTCGCCGCTTTGACGACGATCGGCTCGGCCTTGGCCGAGTCCGCCTCACTAACGGTGATGAAGTTGCTCTCGACCATCGCGTCGAGGACCTGCGCCCGCCGCGCCTTGGCCGCGCCCGGGTTCTGCACCGGGTCGTAGTCCGACGGACGCTGCGCGAGGCCGGCGAGCATCGCCATCTGCCCCAGCGTCAGCTTCGGGAGATCGGGCTGATCGAAGTAGGTCTTCGACGCCGCCTCGATCCCGTACGCCTGATTGCCGTAATAGATCTGGTTCAGGTACATCTCGAGGATCTGCTTCTTGCTGAACGTGCGCGTAGCCTCGATCGCGAGGATCGCCTCTTTGATCTTGCGCGTGAAGGTCGGCTCGTCGGTCAGCAGACGCGTCTTGATGAGTTGCTGGGTGATCGTCGAGCCACCTTGGGAGATCGTTCCGCTCGCGGCGTTCGCGTTCAGCGCGCGGATGATCCCGCCGATGTCGACGCCCGGATTCGTCCAGAAGGACTTGTCCTCGATGGCGATCGTCGCCTCCTGCAGCTTCTGCGGGACACCGTCGAGGCCGACGAGCTCGCGACGCTCATCTTCGAGGGTGTAGAGGAGATGCTCTCCGGCGCGGTCGTAGATCTTCGTCGTGAGCGGGACGGGGACCGTCGCCAGGTCCTGGGCGGATGGCAGGTCGGCCGAGAAATACCCGAAGACGGCGGCAGCTGCGACGCCGCCCATTGCCACCATCGCGAGGAAGAAGGCGCCAATCCCGCCGGCGAGCGGTCCCAGACGCTGACCGCCTCTAGGACGACGTGAAAGTCGCCCGCCCTTCCTCTGCGGGAAGCGATACGAGCGATAAGAGCGTCCCAATGTGGACCGGCCGGTTGCTGCCATGCGCAAGTTGTAACGAATGCACGCCTCGTGCCATTAG
>JALYLT010000277.1 GCA_030774095.1 Chloroflexota bacterium | reverse complement strand
CCACCGAGCACGAGCGCGATGAACGCGAGCCGGACGGTCTCGTCCTGGCCGACGATCACACGATGGACATCGCGGTGGAAGCGCTCCGCGACCTCGCGCGCGCGTCCGCTCACCGTGTCTTCACAAGGCGTTCTATCTGGCCGACGGTACGGAGCAGTTGGTCCTCGCGCAAGCGGCGGCCGAGCGCGTCGTCGACGGCGCGCGCCTCGGCGGCGCGCTCGCGGTCAGCGGTGGCGAGCGTCGCGAGGACGCGGTCGAACGGCATGGCGGGGTCGAGACCGAGCGCGCGTGCGAGCCCACCGCGCAGATCACGGCGGAGTCGCCGTCGCGCGATCTCGCCACGGCCAGACCGGCGCACCAGACCCGCGAACCCGCGGATGTATTCGAGGCTCGAGCGCGCCGGACGCGGGTCGAGCGGCACCGGCGGTCCGAGCCGCCGACCCGACAGGACGAGATACAGGAAGCCGGCGACCGATGCGAAGACGAGCGCCCGACCTGGCCAGGTGCTCTGGAGGAGCACGAGGACGTCGGCGCTCGGGTGGGAGCCGTGGTGGTACTCGTCGAAGGCGACGGTGCCGCCGCTTGCGACCGCGTCGCGCGCGAGCGCGAGCACGACACGCGCGTTGTCGGCCTGACCCAGACCCGCGGCGAGGAACGGCCCGAGGCTCGCGACGACGTAGAACGTGCCGCGGCCCTCACGGACCGCGGCGGCGATGGTGGTGTGGCCGTCGTTCGCGAGCGCGAGCGCCTTTGGACCGAGCGCCAGCGAGCCGACGCGATCGACAGCGATGCGGCTCGCCGGTGGATCGGCGAACGCGGCGTTGGCGAGCGGGTGCACTCCCGGGCTCGCGATGCCGTTGATGCGGACGTCGAACGCACCCAGGAGCTGACGCTCGAAGATGCCGACGTCCGTGGCGACGACGGCGGTACCGCCGGCGGAGACGAACTTCTTCACGCTCTCGGCATCGGCCTGCGTGATCTCCTCGGTCGCACCGAGGATCAACAGGACGGACGTCGCCGACGCGTCCGGAGCGAACCGGGCGCCCTGGATGACCGTCGTGCGCGAGCCCATCGCCTCCAGATAACGGCGCAGAGCGGCCGTGCCTCCGGACCCATCGTCGTACACCGAGCCGCTCCGCCCGGATGCCGTTGGCGAGGAGCCGGTGGCGAACGCGAACACGATGGTCGCCGTCGCGAGGAGCGCCGCGAGAAGGTAGAGCGGGTTGATCCGCCTCATCCGGCCACCCTCAGCGCGAGGCTGCGCGCGCGCTGCGCCTCCTCATGCCCTGGATCGCGCAGACCGAACCAGGAGCGCTCGTAGAGCGCGACGAGATCGCGCAGCGCATCGGCGTTCGGCACGGCCGCAGCCCGCACCAGGAGCTCACGATCGGTGAGCGCGGGGTCGTACCGGATCGCCTCGCGCGCGACCAGCGTCGTGAGCGCGAAGAGGTACAGCGCATGGATCGCCTCTCGCGGCCGGCCACCGGCGAGCGCTTCGTCGGCGGCGCGGAGATGGCGCGCGGGATCGGGACGGTCGGCGCCGATCGCCTCACGGAGCGCGACCTCGGTGCGCACGCGCTCGCCGAGACCGCGGCCGAGCGTCGCGACGACGAAGAAGATGATCGCCGCGCCGAGGATGCCGAGGAGGGGCCAGACGAGACCGAAGTCGACCCGCGGACCCGGGAGCCCGGCGAGGAACCGCTGGAGCGCGAGGACGATCGCTTCGAGGAGCGAGGGCGACCCCGCCGCGGCGTCGACCCCGCCGAGGGCGTCGCGCAGCGCTGCGTCCGAGCGCGCTGGGTCGATCGATCGTGAGACGACGCGTTCGGAGAGGGCGAGCTGCGCGTCGATGAGCACGAGCGCGGCGTCGAGCGAGGCGTTATCGGACGTGATGCGGTCCGCCAGCGCGACATCGCTGACCCCGAGCTCACCGGACGGCAGCGAGACGGCGGTCGTGGCAGAGAGGATCAGCCGGGCGCGATCCACCGCGGTGGCGCGCGCCGCGCCGGAGGCGGAACGCGCCTGCACGACGAGAGAACGCGCGTCGGTGAGGCGCTGGCGGTAGTCGCGCGGGGACACGGTGTCGGCGTAAGCGACGGTCGGCTGCGCGAGCCACAGCAGGGCGGCCAGCGCGAGGACGCGCGTCACGCCGGACGCGGCAACGCCTCCGCGGCGAGCTGCAGGTCGAGCGCCTCTTTGCGCACGCGGAGATCGAAGTACAGGATCGTGAACGTCCCCCACTCGACTGGCGCCCACAGCACGGTCGCGATGACATTCACGACGTTCTGCAACACCAGACGCACCGTCGCGTCCGAGATGAAGGCCGCGATGAAGATGAACGAGATGAGCGTCGAGAGCACGGCCTGCAGCACCGCGAGCAGGATCTGCAGGCCGAGGATGCGCCAGCGGTGGCCGTTCGACAGCCACCACGATCGCCGGATCGCGTGGATCGGGCCGACGGGTTCGAGCGCGGCGACGACGGGCGCCACCAGCCACGACGCGAACACGAATACCGTGGCGACGAGGCCCGCGAGTATGCCGAGCGTCGCGACGAGCCCGTTGTTCGCGACGGCGACGACGAAGAACAGGGCGATCCACCCGAGCAGCAGGGCGAAGAACAGCAGCAGTCCTGTTCCGATGATCTTCGGAGCGACTCGCAGGCCCGCGCGGAACGACTCGCCGACGGTCGTCTCGCGCCCGAGATAGCGGGCGGCCGCAGCGTCAACGAGCGAGCCGATCTGCACCGACAGGAAGAGCACGGAGATGAGACCCGCGACCACGCCGACAACGATGAACGTGAAGAAAGCGGCCGTCATCGCTGGAGTGAAAGTCAGATTTGGTGAGACCGGATCGGTGCCGAAGGAGTTGAGGAACGACAGGAGTGGCGCCAACTGTGTGGCGACACTCAGGATGATCCCTCCGATCACGAGGAACAGCGCGAGATACGGCACCGCCGAGAGCGTCATGAAGAGAAGCGCACGCTGGCGATACATCGAGAAGACGCGGTCGACGATGTCGCCGACGCCGAGCGGGCGAAGCTGCGGTGCGTCCACCCCGCAAATGGTACGAGCGGGCTAGTGCGTTTCGGGCGTCGGCGCGGGCGCGGCCTCACCCAGACGCAGCCAGCGGTAGAGACGCGTCAGGGGCGCCGGCGCCCACCAGTTCAGGTTCCCGAGGAGCCGCATCGTCGCGGGCACGACGAGCGCGCGGACGAGCGTCGCATCGACCGCGACCGCGAGCGCCATACCCAGGCCGATCGCCTTGATGAGCAGGATCTCCGCGAGCCCGAAGGCCGCGAAGACGCCGACCATGATCGCGGCCGCGCCGGTGATGAGCCGGCCGCTCCGTTCGAGGCCTTCAGCGACCGAGTGTGTGTTGTCGCCGGTCTTCCGGTACTCCTCCTGGATCCGCGAGAGGAGCAGCACCTCGTAGTCCATCGACAGGCCGAAGACGATGCAGAACATGATCACCGGCGTCGAAGGGTCGATGGACCCGGCCTCGAATCCGAGTAAGCGCGCGCCGTTGCCGTCCTGGAAGATCCACACCAGCGCGCCGAACGACGCGCTGATCGACAGGAGGTTCATCACGAC
>JALYLT010000276.1 GCA_030774095.1 Chloroflexota bacterium | reverse complement strand
GCCGAGCGTGCCGCGTTCGCGGGGCAGATGGCGCTGCTCGGCGCCCCAGCTCTCCTACATGCTTCCGGTCCCGGTGCGGATCGACACGCTCGCCGGCTACCTCGAGTGGCGCTGGTTCGGCACGCTCGTGGTCATCCTCGGGCTCTGGGCGGCAATCTCGGCGAGCGGAAGCGGCCGGGGGGACGAGGAGCGCGGCCTGGTCGAGCAATGGCTCGCTGCGGGGGTCGGGCGCGCGCGGTATCTCGTCACGCGTGTAACCGTGTTTGCCGCGGTGGCGACGACCACGATCGCAGCGATCCTGATCGCCATCCTTCTTTCCGCGGGCAGCGAGCCGATCTCGGCCGGGGCGCTGTTGGCGACCGGCGTCGACCTCATCGCGTCGACCCTCTGCTGCTACGGCATCGCACTGGTGATCGCGCAGCTCGTTACGACACGGCGCGCGGCCGGCGGGATCGCGGCCGGGTTGCTCATCGCACTCTTCCTGGTGAACGGCGCCGGCCGGACCGCCGACGTCGGCCCGGTGCGCTGGCTCTCGCCTTTCTATCTCTTCGAGCGCAGCCGTCCGCTCACTACGAACGGAGCGTTGGACACCGTCGGCATCGCAACGCTGATCGCCGCGACGGTCGTACTGCTCGCGATCGGGATCGTCACGTTCGCGAGACGCGATCTCGGCGGCACCGCGCTCCCAGGGACCATAAGGGAGAGCCGCGCGACGCGATCCCCCTCACGCGACGTGCTCCTCCGTCTTCCGGTGCTGGGCCCTCTGCGACAGCAGGGCATCTGGGTCGCATCGTGCCTCGTGGGATTCGTCGCGCTCTCGGCGTTTCTCATCTCGATCACGCGGACGATCGTCGACTCGCTCACGTCGTCGGAGGTGCCGTTCCTCCGCGCGTACTTCGAGCGGGCGGGGCTAAGCGTGTACGACTCGTTCGTCGGCGTCATCTGGCTCTCGACAGCGATGCTGCTGCTTTCGATCTACGCGATCGTGCAGGTAGCAGGCTGGTCAGCAGACGACGCGGAGGGAAGGCTGGCGACGATCCTCTCTGCGCCCGTGTCGCACACTCGAGTCATCATCGAGCGACTCGCGACCCTGCTGGTCGCCGTCGCGCTCATTGCCGCGGCGTCATCGGTCGCCGTCTACGCCGTCGCGGCGGGGCAAGGCATCACGCTCGACGGCGGGCGCGTCGCCCTCGCAGCCGCTCTGCTCCTCACGATCCCCTTCGCGTTCGGCTCCATCGGCCAGTTCATTTCGGCGTCGCGCCCGCGGATCGCGGTCGTCGCACTCTCCGCGGTGGCCGTGTTCAGCTATTTCGTCCAACAGTTCGTTCCGCTCTTCGGTTGGCCGGACTGGGTCGCGAATCTCTCGCTCTACACGCTGTACGGCATGCCGATGTCGGGAGAGATCAAATGGGGCGGCGTCGCGGGTCTCCTCGGAGTCGGCGTCGTGGCGACGGCCGCGTCCCTGGTGGCCCTCCGACGACGTGACATCGGTGCCTAACGCCCCAGGGCCGAACGTCCCGTTCCCGCCGCAGGAGGCGGAGCTCGTCGAGGAGATCCCGACGGGTCCGAAGTGGCAGTACGAACCGAAGTGGGACGGCTTCCGAGGCGTACTGGAGAACGACAACGGCGAGCTCGCGCTCTGGAGCCGCAACGGACGCCCATTGCTTCGCTACTTCCCCGAGCTGCGGCCGCTCGGCGATCTCCTCCCGCCTCATTCGGCGCTCGACGGCGAGATCGTCATCGAGCGCGAGGGGCATCTCGACTTCGACGCGATGCAGAACCGCCTTCACCCGGCGGAGTCCCGCATCCGCAAGCTCGCCGCGGAGACGCCCGCGACCTTCATCGCGTTCGACGTGCTGCTGTGGAACGGTGAGCCCGTCCACGAGGAGCCGCTTGTCGAGCGCCGAAAGAAGCTGCTCGAGGTTGCGAAGGGCTTCACGCTCTCGCTCACGACCACAGACATAACGATGGCGAAGCACTGGCTCGAGCGGCTCGAGCTCATCGGACTGGACGGGATCATCGCGAAGCGCGTCGATAGCGCGTACAAGCCGGGGTCGCGCGAGGTCGTGAAGAAGGTCAAGTACCACAAGACCTGTGACTGCGTGATCGTGGGCTATCGAACGAATGGCGAGAAGATCGCGAGCCTGCTGCTTGGGCTCTACCGCGAGGACGGCACGCTCGACTTCGTCGGCCACACGTCTGGCATCGCTGGTCCTCTTCAGGCACAGCTCCAGAAGATGCTGCCGCCGCTGAAAGAGACTGGACATCTCGGCTTCGACCCCAGTGAGTGGGGCCGCACGCCAGACGCCGGCTCGCGCTGGTCTCAGGGCAAGGATCTTCCATGGCACGAGATCAGGCCGGAGCTCGTATGCGAGATCCGTTACGACAAGATGGAGGACGAGCGCATCCGACACGGCACGCGCTTTCTCCGCTTCCGGCCGGACAAGGATCCGAAGCAGTGCACCTGGGACCAGGTCCGCGCGCAGCCGCAGCGCGGCGATCCGATCCTCGCGGAGCTGCTCAGCAGCTAACGCAGCAGCTCGTCGCGTGCGTACACGAGCGCCGCGCGTTCACGCTCGCGCTCGAAGTTCCAGCCCTGCCAGTCAGGCCGACGGTCTTCGTCGCGACGCGACAGCGCGATGCGCAGCAGGATGTCGGCGTAGAGCTGCTGGCTCAGCGGAAGACGCGGGAACGCGTCCACCAGCTCGACGATCGCGCCGCCACCGAGAGTGACGAGATGGTCCGCGTCGAGGTCCCGCGCGGCATCGGCCGGCAGACCCGACGGGTCTAGGATGCGCGCGATGTTCTGGCGCGCGACGAACGCGGAAGGACCGATGACGTTCGCCGTGAGCGCGACGATGACCGCGGCCATCGCGAGCGGTTGCAGCGAGAAGAACATGCGACCTCGGACAACGCACCACGCGAAGATCACGAGCGCAAGGGCGAGGAAGGCGATCGCGCAGTTCGCGTAGAAGCGAAGCTCCGTCCAGCCGTAGGCCTGCTGGTACAGATCGAGGCGGAACCACGCGGACGCGAGCACGACCGCGGTGAGCGCGAGCAGTGTCAACGCGGCAGCGAGGTACGCACGGCCGCGACGGTGCACCGCAAGCTCGAGCCCGAACAGCAGCGCGCCAACGAGCGCCACCGCACCGATGAGCTCGAAGAAGCCGCGACGCGCGTACGCGCTGTACGTGATCGCGGCGGCGTCGAGCGTGTTGCGGCCGCCGAAGAGATAGGCGAGCTGCAGCGTCACGAAGATCGCGAACAGCGCGGCGATCAGCGCGAGTGCCACGGTCGCCGTCTCCGCTGCGAGCAGTGACCGCACGCGTGACACCACGTGGTCGCGCGGGACGCGGAACAGCGCGGCAAGAGCGCCGGCCGTGGGCCACGCGACGGCGAGCGCGATGAAGAGCCGGCCGGGCGTCTCGCTCAGGAACTCGGCGATCCGCTTCAGATCGAACACGTTCTCCAGCGACCGCGCGAACACGGCATCGGCGGACGAGAACAGCACCGCGAAGATGAAGACGAACGGTGCAGCGAGGCCGACACCGCCGAGGTAACCCGAGGCGCCGGCGAATCGCTTCGGCACGAGGCGCATGCGCGGCCACGC
>JALYLT010000275.1 GCA_030774095.1 Chloroflexota bacterium | reverse complement strand
GCTCAGCGCGCAAGGCATCGAGCGCATCGTCGCGTTCGACACGATAGAAGCGGAGCGACTCCCCCGGCATTCTCTGCGCGACCTTCCCGATGTCGGCGGCGATGACCGTCGCGATGACGGGATAGCCACCGGTCGTTCCGTGATCGGCGAGAAGCACGATCGGCGCGCCACCCCGTGGCACCTGCACCGCGCCCGCGAGAACGCCGCAGCTCATAAGCTCGCCGGCGCGCGGCGCGATGGGCACGCCACCGAGACGCACGCCCTGACGGTCGCTCGCGGGCTCGACGACGAAGGCCTCGCCGAAGAATCGCGCATTCACGTCCCTCTCGAAGCGGTCGTCATGGGGCCCGGCGAGCGCACGGACGCGCTCGTCGTAGGTCGTCGGTTCGATGCTCCGCGCCGCATCCTCGGGTCCCGCGTCCGCATCGCCGAGCGGGAGGACGTCGCCGGCGCGTAGCGCCGCGCCCAGCCCCGCCGGGAGATACGACGCGCGCGACCCCATGACCGGGGCGGTGGCGATGCCGCCGCTCACCGCGAGATATGCGAAGCGCGTGCGCTCTCCCGAGTGCACGGTCACGGCCTGGCCGGCACGCACAAAGACCGAGGCCCAAGAGGGCAGCCGCGTGCGCGTCAGGAGCGAGACGTCGCGTCCGGTCACCGCGATCACACGCGCGTCGTCGCACGAGAATCGGAACGGCGTGCCGATGATCTCGATGCCCGCGGCGTCTTCGGTGTTGCCGACGAGAGCATTCGCGGCGGCCAGCGCGAATGGATCCGCGGCGCCGGCGGGCGGCACCCCCGAGCGCAGATGGCCAAAGCGTCCGCGGTCCTGCACGGTCGAGCGCACGCCGGCCTCGCTGATGCGGATCACAGCGGGACGAAGCGGACGCGATCGCCGGCGCGGATGCGGACCGGCTGGGCGGCGCTTGGATCGAACATCGCGAGCTCGGTCCGCCCGATGAGACGCCAGCCACCCGGCGACGCGAGCGGATATACGCCGGTCTGTCCATCGGCGATCGCGACCGAGCCCGTCGGCACGCGCTCGCGCGGGCGCTCGAGCCTGGAGGAGACGATCTGCGGATCGAGCCGGCCGCAGTACGCGAAACCGGGCATGAACCCGAGGAAATACGCGGTGTAGTCACGCGACGCGTGAAGGGCGACGAGCTGCTCGACGCTTAGGCGCGAGCGCTCGGCCGTCTCCGCGAGGTCCGGACCGTCGTACGTGGTGGGGATCTCGATCATGCGGCGCGGCTCGTTACCGGCGATGGGCATGAACTCGCCTCGCTCGAGCAGCTCCGCTGCCATCTTCTCAGCCCGCGCGGGGGCGATGCGCAGCGGATCGAAGCGAAGGAGAACCGAGCTGTACGCCGGGACGGCGGGACCGAACGTGAAGACCGTCTCCCAATGATCCGCGATGCCGCGGGCCCAACCCACGACGTTCTCCTTGAATTCGTTCCCCAGCTCGACGAGCAGCGCACCCTCGCCGAAAGGAACGACGCGCGGCTTCACTGCCAGATGATCGCCGCCCGCACCTTTACGCCCGCGTCGACCAGCGCCTCGCGCACCGCGGCGGCGATCGCGGGCGCGCCGGGCGTATCGCCGTGGATACACAGCGTGTCGACGGCCATCTTCAGGAACGAACCGTCATGGGCGCGCACGCCGCCCTCTCGCACGAACGACAGCGCCTGCCTTGCCGCGACCTTCGGGTCGGTATGCAGCGCGCCAGCCAACTGGCGCGAGCGCAGCGTGCCGTCCTTCTCGTACGCGCGATCGGCGAAGCCCTCGCGCACGACGCGCAGACCCGCGTGCACTGCGGCTTCGGCCAGCGCCGACTTCGGCGGAGCGAAGAGCGCGACGTCGGTGTGCGTCGTGAACACCCTCTTCACGCCTTCGACGATCGCCTTCGCGATCCCCTTGTCACGCCAGGCCTCGTTGTACAGCGCGCCGTGCGCCTTGACGTGGGAGATGTTGAGGTCGGGATCGACGGATCGCAGCGCGCGGATCTGGCGCGCGACCTCTTCGCTCAGCGCGTCGTGCGTCATCTCCACGGGGACGCGCCCGAAGTTCTCGCGGTCGGGATATCCAGGATGAGCTCCGACCGCGACGCCGTATCGCCGGGCGAGCGCGACGCTCTCGCGCATCGTCGCCTCGTCGCCAGCGTGGCCGCCGCAGGCGATGTTCGCCGAGCTGATGAGCGGCATGAGCTCGGCGTCCGTCCCCGCGCCCTCGCCGAGGTCGCTGTTGAGATCGATCGAGGTCCGCGGGCCGGTACTGCTCACGGGCGCACGACCGTGATGCCCTGGAGCCCATCGGTCTTGTACAGACTGACAGCCGCGCCACCGCCACTCGGAAGGAGCATCAGCTCCGCTGCTGGCTGTCGGACATGCGAGAGCGCGAACACGATGCCCTCCGCCAGCCATTGGATGCTGCCGGCGCCCTGTGTGCCCGCGATCGGCTGCGTCGCGC
The DNA here is from genome assembly GCA_030774095.1 of Chloroflexota bacterium. Lineage (GTDB taxonomy): Bacteria > Chloroflexota > Limnocylindria > P2-11E > P2-11E > CF-39. The sequence goes on along the minus strand of JALYLT010000275.1, from coordinate 1,147 downwards.
CCGTCGTCGGATCGAGAATCACGAGCGTGCCCTCGTACGGTGACGCATTGTCGAACCTCACCGCCGCGATGCGCGTTCCCATCGGGTCCCACGAACCTCCTCCCCACGCGGGATCGCCGTTTTGCCCTAGCTCGGCGACCACGCGGGACGTCAACGCGACGTCATCCCAAGCCACGAGCGAACCGCCGGGTCGTCCCGCACAGCAGCCACCGACCATAAGTAGCACGCGAGGCTGCTGCGAGCGCCATGACACGACGCGGGCGACGTCCTCAAGGTGACGGTTGATGCCGGTGGCGACGTCGAGGATCTCGACGGAGCCGCCCGCCTGGCCACGACTCCACACCAGCCCCTTGCCATCCGGCGTGAGTCCCTCGGGCGGACCATTGCGTTCGTCGGCCATCTTGATCTGCTTCTTCCCCGAACCGTCCGCGCCGATCTCGAACAAGCCAGAGCTCTTGCCATCGTCAGACGACGACGAGTAGTAGAGCGAGGTGCCGTCTCTCGACCATATTGGTGAAAAGGCGTTCGTGCCTGGCTCGTCCGAAGTCAACCACCGTGCCGCTCCCGAGAGCACATCCCAGATCACGATGCGCGAGCTGCGGCCGGTCCAAACGCCCACAGCAACAGCACCGCCGTCGGGTCGAAGGCTCCATGGACCCGGGCCAAAACTGACGATCGGTGTCGGCGCGCCGGCGCGGCCGCTGGGTCCGACCGGCAGCGCCACCAGCGTGGTATCGCCGGAGCCGCTCGAAGTAGCGATGACGAGTGACAGGCCGCTCGGACGCCATCCGCTGGTGAGCGCGCGGAACGCCTGCGATGCGTCGGTGACCGGCGTGGGCGATGGACGCACCGTCGGCGTGGCCGCCCCTGAAGTCGGCGCGCTCGTCGCCGCAGGGCTCGCGGCGGTCGGCGTGGTCGGAGCGGCGAGCGTTGCGGCCGGAGGGCCGGATGACGAGCATGCGGTGATCGTCACGGTGATGACGGCTGCGACCGCGCTCCTCACACGAAAGAGCCTAGACCGCTCGGCTGACGCAGGTCTTCGTTGCTACGGGATGAAGAGTGGCGCGAGCACGAGCGTGATCGTCGCGAGGAGCTTGATGAGGACGTGGAGGCTCGGGCCCGCGGTGTCCTTGAACGGGTCGCCGAC
>JALYLT010000274.1 GCA_030774095.1 Chloroflexota bacterium | reverse complement strand
GGCGCGCGCTTCGTCTGCGTGACGGCGCTCGCATCGCCCGACGGCCGCGTCGAGCTCTTCGACGGTGAGGTCCGCGGCGAGATCGGACTCGCTCCGCGTGGAGAGAACGGATTCGGTTACGACCCACTGTTCGTGATCGCCGTCGACGGCCGCACGATGGCCGAGCTTCCTGCGGACGAGAAGCACCGGATCTCGCATCGCGGTCTCGCCGCGGCGAAGCTGCGCGCACAGCTCGCTGGTGAAGCGCGTTAGCGTCACTCCGTAGAAATCACCAGCAGATGGTGAATAATTCACCACCCGTATGCGCGCTCGTGTCATTCATCACAGCGAGTACCTCGCGCTCGCGCTACTCCTCATCGGCGCGGCGATCTGGCAGAAGGATCAGATTACGGCGTGGTTCTGGTTCTGGCTCTTTGCGCCCGACCTCTTTGGTTACGTGCCAGCGTTCTTCTTTGGGCGATCGCCAGCCAAAGGGCATCTGCCGCCTCGCGCCGTGTGGCTCTACAACGTCTGGCACAACTACACGCTGCCGGCCGTCATCTGGATCGCGCTGCTCCTCTTGTTCGCGGGCAACCCGTGGCCGCTCCTGGGGTGGCTGCTGCACATCAGCCTGGATCGCCTCATGGGTTTCGGGCTGCGCGGCGACGACGGTGGTCAGGCGCTGATCTAGGGCGTCTTGGTGAGTGTTCCGGTGACCGGGGCCCCGCTGCCGGAGGTCACCGTGAAGGTGTACGTGTCCGCAGGCCACGATGTACCGAGCCAGCTCCAGTACACGCCAAACTCGTCGACGACGCGGAATTGACCGCTGCTGGAGGCGCCCGTGGCGGCTCCACGGATTGACAGCGTGACGGTCGCATTCGGCGCATAGCCGTAGATCACGAACGTTGCGCCATTCGCGCCAGACCCGGTGGTGCTGTCGGGCGCGAAGGCGATGCCAGGTGACGCCGCGATCGCGCGCAGCCGGGCCGGCACCGACGCCGCGAACTCGGGCCACGATCGTCCGGTCACCGCGCCATACGCTTCCTCGAACGTGCGCCCGGCGCCGAGCAGGGTGAGGATCTGCATCTGACCGGCGAGCCCGATGTCGTTCCGCAGGAGCTGCACGATCTGGGACGCTTCCGCGTACTGGTACGTGCTCACGAGTCCTTGGCGTGAGTTCCACGTACCCTGGGAAGTGAGCTCGTCGGTGCTGAGCTGTCTTCCGTTGACCGCCATCGAGACCGCACGATGCCGGTTGACCGTCCGCCACCACTGCGCTCCCGGGACCGTGAACTCCTCGAGCCGCGCCGATCCCTCGTTCAGCCACGCCGGCACGCTGGCGTCGCCGGTGATCTCGTCGATCATCATGTGCGTCAGCTCGTGGCGCGCCGTCGTGAAGGGGATCCCGTTGCCGATGCGCGCGAGGTCCATCGCGACACGCTTCTGGTAGTACACGCCAGCGCTTTCGAAGGGGTCTACCAGGGCCGGTGAGGTGACGAACGTCGGCGCGATCCCGAGGATCTGCGTCTGCGCGGTGGCGTAGCTCGTGTCGGTCGCGAGGAGATACACCTCGGGACGCGCGGCGAAGGACCTGCCGTAGTCCAGCTGGATGCTCGCGATGTCCGCATTGACCTGCGTGCTGATCGCCGCGGCCTCGAAGCGCGACACCGCCGTCTCACCGTAGAAGTCCGCCGATCCGGTCGTACGCAAGAGGAACGAGATCCCGCCCTTGGTCACGGGCAGGGGCGCCACGACGGTGAGCTGGATCGTCTCGGACGCGTTCCCCGCGGTCGCCGTGATCGCCCCGACGCCGCCCGTCGGACCAGCGGTCAGCAGGCCGCTGCTCGCGACAGAGCCGAGAGCCAGCGGCGCGACGCGCCACGTTGGAAGCAGATCCGGCATCGCCTCGTCGAACTGGTCCTTCACCGTGGCCGTCAGGCGCGCGGTCTCGTCGGTGCCCAGCTGCGCGACGCCAGGTGTCAGCAGGACGGCCGTCGGCGTAGGCACAGTGCTGACCGTCGCCGGGAAACCTTCGTAGATCATCGTGCCGTCGCCGCCCTCGAAGTTGAGCTCGGTCACGAGCGCGGCGATGTTCCCGCCCTGCGCGTCGACGACGACGCCGTACTGCGTGTCGTCCGAGAGCCCCAGTACGTTTCGTGGATCGACGCGAATGGCCGCGCCGCGACCGAACGGTCCGACCGACTGGCGCGTGATGAGTGCACCGTCCGCGAACCGGTACCAGCGCAGCGTCGCGCTCGTCGCGCCGGTGGACTGCAGCACGATCGGGGTGCTCCAACCTCGCGCGCCCCCAAGTGTCCGCGTGACGTTCGGGAGATACGCGCGGTTTCCCTGGCCGGTCATCCCGACGTAGCCCATCGCCGCGCCAGGGTTGAGCGTGGCGTCGAGGACCGCGAGCGTTCCACCGCTCACCACGACCGAGTACTCGCCCACCGCGACGATCGGATACGCCTCGGGATCGAAATACCAGCTCATTCCGACTTTGATCGGTGCCGGTGCCGCGATCGTGAACGGATTCCCGCCGCCGAGCCGCTGGAACGTGAGTGTCGGCGCCACGTCGCTGGTGCCGCCGTTCTGGATGAGCAGGCCGTTCGCGTACGTTCGCGGAGACACGCCATCACGCCGTACGTACGGCAGGAACACATCGCCGAATGAGGGCTGCGCGATCCCGTTGTAGCTGAAGCCCCGCGGAGCGGTCGTTGTCGGCGCGTCGTCGTGCGCGTTCGCGATCACGCCGATCGGTTGCGTCGACGTGAGTACGACCGCGTAGTACCGGCCCGCGCGGAGCAGCGCCTCGACCGAAGGATCGATGAACCGCGATCGGCCCGGCGCGATCGTCCGACTGAGCGTCGCCGTGGATGCGCCGTCGTAGCTGACGAAACGCGCGGTGACCACGGCGTCCGCCGCGCCGAAGTTCTGCATGACGAACGTGGTCACCCAGCGGACGTTGCACGTCGCGTCGCTCGCCGGAACCGCCGAGCACGGCGCGGCCTCCGGTTTCGCGACGAAGGGTAGATAGACCGTCGTCGCGCCGGTGGTGAGTCCGTTGTACGAGAGCGCCTCGGCGCGTGCCGGTGTGCCGAGTCCCTGATGCTCGTTGACGACCGAGACGACCTCCGAGCCGAACGACTTCACGACGATGGAGAACTGCGCGTCGGCCGGAAGGTCGGTGTCGTTGTTCGGGTAGTCGGCGAAGCTCGTTGCAGGGGCCAGGTCGCTGATCTTGCGGCACGCAACGAGCCCGCCGTCGGAGAAGCGGAAGAACGAGACCTCGAGCGTCGCCTTCTTCACGCCGACGTTCTGCACGATGAACGGCGTGACCCAACCCGATGGTCCCCCGAGCATCTTTGTGATGTTCGGAAGGAAGATCGTCGTCGTCGGCACACCGGCCGTTCCGCACGAAGCGGCCGGAGCGGCCGCCGTCGCCTCGTTCAGCGGGGATGCGGTCGCGGCATCGGCGACGAGCGGAGCGCTCAGCAGCGCGAGCGCGAGCACACAGACCAGTAGAGCCCCCGCCGTCCTCACGGCGGCGAGTATGCGTGAGCCGCCCTTTTGAAAAGTCCTAGCCGCGTAGCAATTCGCGCAGCGCCGCCAGATCGCGTGCGTATGCTTGCTCGGGGATCTTCA
>JALYLT010000273.1 GCA_030774095.1 Chloroflexota bacterium | reverse complement strand
AGATTTCAGAATGAAACGCGCGCCGTCGGCAGAGGTGTTCGCGTGCCGTTCGCCGTGCTCGGTGTAACCGATGGCGCCGGTCTGCTGGTTCGCTGAGCGGATGTACGTCTTGACGCGCGGGTCGGCCTTGATCGTGTCGAGCGTCGGACCTTCGCGCTTCGCTTCCGCGGTCGTGCGCGTCTTCGTCTCGGTGCGGTGGGTCTTGGTCAGCTCGTCCGGCGCTACGGTGTCGTCGGGTCGCGGAGCGCCAGCGGTCTCACGCATGAGGCAACTCTAAGCGCCCGCCGCTTATGCCTCCATACGCAGGTCTTCGAGGTCGAGATCGCGCTCGAGTCGGCGGAGCACTACGTCCGTGATCACGCCACGCTCGTGCAAGTTGATCGCGGCCCGACGCTCGGCGTCGATCACCTCACGGCGGATGAGCCCGTGCTCGAGCAGCTCCTGCTCCGCCGCATCGCCGTCTTCGTGATGCTGTTCGTCGTGCCGCGCGCGATGCGTGTATCGGTCGCGGAGCTGATCGATGAGCTCGATATGCCCCGGCCACTGCGATCGCAGCTCCTCGAGTCGGGCGAGCGCGGCTTCGGTCGTGAGCCCGCGAGCGTGCACCTCGTCGTGCGACGCGTCGTCCCTGGATACGACGCCGAGCCTCTTGATTATCAGCGGCAGCGTCAGACCCTGGCCGACGAGCGTGGCGAGGATCACGGCAAAAGCGACGAACAGGATGAACGAGCGCTCCGGGAAATCGAGCGGCAGCGCGAGCGCGGCGGCCAACGTCACCACGCCACGCAGGCCCGACCACCCAACGACGAATACGGCGCGCCACGGCGGCGCGGGATCCGCCCGACGTACCGCGGGGATCAGCCGCGAGAGGTAGGTCGAGGGGAACACCCAAACAAGGCGCGCCAATACGACCGCGAGAACGACGGCGGCGGTATGTCCGAGAACGCGATTGAAGTCACCCAGGCCGCTGACGACGCTTGGGAGCTGCAGACCGATAAGCATGAACACGAGGCCATTGAGAAGGAACAGCACCATCTGCCACGCCGCGGTCGCGACGACGCGGGTGTCGGATGAGGAACGCCGTAGCGCCTGGTTCGAGAAGAGCCCGGCCACGACCGTCGCTAGCACTCCCGATACGCCGAGCGTCTCCGCGGGCAGGTACGCCGCATACGGGGCCAGCAGCGTGATCATCACGGCAATAGGTGTGTCGCGGATGCGCGCAAGTAGCCACTCTCCAGCGAGTCCGACAACAACGCCGACCGCGATGCCGCCGACCAGGACCACAACGAAAGAAGCACCGGCCTGGATCAACGAGAACGTCCCGGCTGCTACCGCGGCGATGGCGAAGCGGTACAGCACGAGAGCGGTGGCGTCATTCACCAGGCTCTCTCCCTCGAGGATGGTCACGATGCGCCGCGGTACTCCGACGCGCTGGAAGATCGCGGTCGCGGCGACCGCATCCGGGGGCGCAACGATGGCACCGAGGGCGAACGCGCCGGCCCACCCCAGCGCCGGCACGAACATGTAGGCGACCGCGGCGACCACGGCCGCCGTGAAGATCACCAGACCGAATGCGAGCAGGATGATCGGCCTCAGGTTCGCTTTGAACTCGCGGATGGAGGTGAAGTACCCGCCCGCAAAGAGGAGCGGCGGAAGGAACACGAAGAAGACCAGGTCGGGCGGCAGCTGAAAGTCCGGCAAGGCCGGGACCTGACTTAGCACGAGACCGCCGAGGACCATCACGATCGGGTACGGCACGGTGAGCCGTCGCGCGACGAGCGTGAGCGCGGTGACGATTACCAGCAGGAGAAGAACGAGCTCGATGTCGCGCATCGCCGCTAGTGCTCGTACGCCTTCTGCAATCGCTCTGCGACCTGTTGGAGCCAGCGCAGCTCGGTGAGGCCCGCGCGCGCGACGACCATGCCACGCGTGAACGCAAGCCACGGCTTCAGCGTCCCGGCAATGAGTCCCAGCCAAGTCGCGCTCGTCGCATCGACCTTCGGACCCTTGCCCTTGATGTCGGCCGCCTCGGCGTGAAGACGTCCGTCGCCCGCCTGGAACTCGATCGCCTCCTGCGTGTCGGTGAAACGCAGCAGCGCGCGACCGGCTCGCACGTCCTTCAGGTTCGCGATGACGCGCTCGTCCTCGGCGGCGGCGGCGAGGATCGCGAGCACCGCATCGCGCACGTTGAGCGGGTTCGGCGGCGATGTCGACGCGACGCGCGCCGCCTGGATCGCCTCCTCGAGCTTGGTCATGCGAGCTTCATGTCGCTGCGCACGCTGACTGGGACCTCGGTGCCGCGATCGCGCAGGACGAAGAACGCGGCGGCGCCGATCATCGCGCCGTTGTCGGTGCAGAGCCGCGGCGGCGGCACGCGCAGCGGATGGCCGATGCGCTTCTGGATCTCCGCGCGCAGCGCGAGGTTCGCGGCAACTCCCCCGCCGAGCAGCACCGTCTCCACCGCGTGCTCCGCGGCGGCGCGCGCGGTCTTCTCCGCGAGGATCTCCGTGATCGCCTTCTGGAACGACGCCGCGACGTCGGCGACCGGCACCTCGCCCTTCGCCTCCAGCGCGCGCACGAGCCGCAGCACCGCGGTCTTGAGCCCGGAGAACGAGAAGTCGTAGCCGGAGAGGGCCGCGCGCGGCAGTGGGAACGCATTCGGGTCACCCTCACGTGCCACCCGCTCGACGAGGGGCCCGCCGGGGAAGCCGAGGCCGAGGAGCCGCGCGACCTTGTCGAAGGCCTCGCCCGCGGCGTCGTCGATCGTTCGCCCCAGCGGCCGGAAGCGGCGATGTCCTTCCATCAGCACGAGGTCGCTGTGCGCGCCGCTCACGATGAGCACGACCGCTGGGATCTCCGGCTCCGGCGTGGGCGACTCACCCTCGTACAGCCAGTTCGCGTAGACGTGCCCCTCGAGATGATTCACGCCGATGAACGGCAGGCCCGCCGCGAGTGCAAGACCGCGCCCGTAGTTCGCGCCGACGAGGAGGCAGCCCACGAGACCCGGCCCCACCGTCGCCGCCACCGCGTCGACCGCGCGCAGCTCGACGCCCGCCTCGTTGAGCGCCTGCTGCGTGATGCCGTCGAGCGCGCGCAGGTGCTCGCGTGCCGCGACCTCGGGAACGATGCCGCCGGTGTCCTGATGCGCGAGCTGCGACGCGACGACATTCGAGATGATGTGCCGGCCATCGTCGACGACCGCGACGCCGGTCTCGTCGCACGACGTCTCGATCGCGAGGATCCGCAACTAGTCCTGCTCTTCGAGTTCGGAGCGCAGCCTCGCGAGGCGATCGCGCACCGATCGGTCGCGGAGACGTTCGGTCCACATGATGATCGCGTCCTCGTTGTTGTCGCTGTAATAGCGACGACGGATCCCGGCGGCGTGGAAGCCGTACTTCTCATAAAGACGCTGCGCTGGGAAGTTCGATGCGCGCACCTCGAGCGTGAGCCACTCGGCCTTCAGGTCGGTGGCCAGGTCGAAGAGCCGCACCAGCATCCGCTCGCCGATCTTGCGGCGACGTCGCTCCGGGATCACGGCGAAGGTCGTGATGTGTGCCTCGTCGAGCGCGAGCCAGAGACCGGCGTAGGCGACGATGCGCTCGCCTTCGCGCGCGACGATGTAGTGCGCGTTCTTGTTCTGCGTGAGCT
>JALYLT010000272.1 GCA_030774095.1 Chloroflexota bacterium | reverse complement strand
GAGCTCTGCCTCGATATCGCGGATCGCCTCCATGAGCTTCTCGCGCGGCGTGACGAAGTGCCGGGCGGGATAGATGTCGATACGGTCCCGCTCCGCGAGCACCTCGCCGGTCAGCGGGTCGAGCTCGGTGATGCGATCGACGTCGTCTCCGAAGAACTCGACGCGCACGGCAAGCTCCTCGTAGGAGGGCTGGATCTCGAGCGTGTCGCCCAGGACGCGGAACTTGCCACGCACCAGGTCGGTGTTCGTCCGCTCGTACTGGATGTCGACGAGATGGCGGAGGACCGTGTCGCGGCGCACGCGCTCGCCCTTGTTGAGACGCACGGTGACGGCGCCGTAGTCGACCGGCGCGCCGAGGCCGTAGATGCAGGAGACCGAGGCGACGATAAGAACGTCCCGCCGCTCGAAGAGCGCCCGCGTCGCCGCGTGGCGCATCCGGTCGATCTCCTCGTTCCGCGATGAGTCCTTTTCGATGTAGGTGTCGCTGCGGGCGATGTAGGCCTCGGGTTGGTAGTAGTCGTAGTAGGAGACGAAATACTCGACGGCGTTCTTCGGGAAGAACTCCTTGAACTCCCCGTACAGCTGCGCCGCCAGGGTCTTGTTGTGCGCGAGCACGAGCGACGGGCGCCCGGCCTCGGCGATGACCTTTGCCATCGTCACCGTTTTGCCCGAACCCGTCACACCGCGCAGGGTCTGCGACTTCATGCCCTCCTGGAGACCGCGGCTCAGGGCCGCGGACGCCCTGGGTTGGTCCCCGGCCAGATCCCAGGGCATCACGAGCTCGAACGGCGCGCGGCCACTCGGTTTGTCGATCGGTACCTGCAGGATCTCGCTCTTGGGCATGGGTGCCTCATTCTAGAACATATGTTCGGTGACGGCCAAAGCTCCCCCGACTCCCCCTGATTGTCGCGCACCAGCGAACCATCTGCCGCGTTTTTCCCACCAAAGCGCTATTGCGGTACCCCTTACCGCTCCCTAGCGTCACCAGTGTTCTTTAGGAAGGGATGGTCACCCACTGAAAAAGCTCCGCGGCCTTGTACACGGCGAGGACGGGCAGAACCTCGTTGAATTCGCGCTCCTGCTGCCTGTCCTGCTGTACATCCTCATGGGGATCATCCAGTTCGGGTTGATCTTCGCGGTGTACGTGACGATCAACAACTCGGTCCGCGAGGCCGCCCGGTGGGGCTCGATCTATGTCTTCGACAGCACCCTGGGTACTGTGGCCCAGAACCCGGGCCTCAATGACATCGCTCGCAACCAAGGCATGGTCGACCGCATGTACATCTCTCGCGGCATCCTGAATATGCCACTTCGCGGCAGTGCCTCGGGCAACTTCAGCACCGCCACCACCGGATCATTCGCGCTGGCATCGTGCCCGCCACCGGGGACGACCGGCGCTAACGTCGAGTACGCCTGGTATTACGGCGCCAATGGCACAAATCCGGACGTCATGATCTGCCTCGCGCGACCGACCAACCCGGTCGTGGCCGTGAACGATGCCCGGCGCGGCTACTACCTCGACGTCGAGGCTTGGTACCACCTGCAGGTCTTCATCCCGCTGCTCCAGCAGTTTCTCCCCGACGATCCCGTGAAGGGCGCTCCGTGGATCCGACTGCCTGGACGCATGACGGTCGTCATGAACTAGAAGCAGCCTTCAACAAAAGTCGTCGTCAATTCACGAGAGATTGGCTAGAGTCCGCTAGGACAGCAGCACAACAGAGAGAGGGAACACAAGGTGCAGGACGGTTCACGCCGCCGCGCGCGGCTGATTCTCATCGTTGGCGTCGCGCTCGCGCTCGTCGCGGGTGTGGGCACGTTCGTGTACGCGTCGGGGGCCAAGAGCGATCAACCGGTCGCGGTACCCACGGTCGCGGTGCTGGTCGCGGCGCGCGAGATCCCGGCCAAGACGACGCTCACCGCAGCGGACGTGAAGCTGCAGGAGTTCAACCTCGACGCGAAGCCGGCGCTGGCGATGACCAAGGCCGACGACGCGCTCGGCAAGATCACCATCCAGAGCATCAGCGTCGGCGAGCCGATCCTTCCGACGAAGTTCGCCGACCCGAAGAATCCCTCGTTCGTCGTGATGCCCGCGAGCTTCATCGGGCCCGATGGCGCACCGGCGGCCAACTCGCCGAACTTCCGCGCGATGTCGATCTCGGTCGCTGACGCGAACGCTGTTGGCGGCTCGGTGCAAGTCGGCGACCTCGTCGACCTCGTGTTCACCATGCAGTTCGATCCACAGCTCAAGCTTCAGCGGCCGACGCCGGTGCAGACCCTGGACTTCAGCTCGAAGATCATCCTGGAGCGCCTGCCGATCCTGGCGCGGCTCACGAACGTCTACACGATCCGTGTCGACGCCCTCACGGCCGAGCGGATCGCATACCTCCAAGCCTCCGGTGGTCAGCTCGCGTTCCTCCTGCGCGCGCCGAAGGACGAGCGTGCCAGCGGCTCGACCGGTGCGACGTTCGGGGATATCTACACGAACTTCCGCGTCAAGATCCCGGAGAAGATCAACCCTTAGCGAACTAGCCGCGGGGCGCGGACCGGAGGCGCTCCCAGGCTTCGCGCACACGGGTACGTGTTGCGTCGCGGTCGCCGTCGTTCACGATCACGACGTCGGCCGCGGCGCGGAACTCCTCTTCACTCGCCTGCCGCGAGAGGCGGAGCTCGGCCTCGGGCTGCGGTAGACCCCGTGCGCGCAGGCGCTCGATCAACAGCGCCCGCGGAGCGACCACGATCCAGATCTCATCGCACACGCTCCGCAGATCGGACTCGAGCAGCTTGATCGCCTCGACGACCATCACGTCGCCGTTTCTCAGCATCTTGCGCGCCTCGAGGATCCGCGCGATGACCCTGGGATGCATGATCCGCTCGAGCCGCGCAAGCTTCCTCGGATCGCCAAAGACCTCCGCCGCCAGCTTTGCGCGGTCGATCTCCTTGTCCTCGCCCAGCACTCCGGTCCCGAAGGTCTGCACGATCGCGCTGTAACCGACGGTGCCACGCGACTGTTCGTCGCGAACGACCGCGTCCGCGTCGATCACTTTCGCGCCGAGCTCGCGCAGCATCCCAGCGACGAGCGACTTGCCGGACCCGATCTGACCGGTGAGGCCGATCACGCGCGAGCTCACTCTTTCTCAGCCTCGCTGACGCGCGTCCACTCCTCATACAGCTCCTTGAGCGAGCGTTCGAGGGCGGCGTGCTCTTCCCCGACCCGCCGCGTCTCCAAATAGTTGCCGCTCTGAGCGATCTGGCTGACCTTCTCGGTCAGCTGCTTCAGTTGCAGTTCCATCGCCGAGATCCGCGCTTCGAGCGCGCGCGTGCCGGATACGCGCCGGAGCGGAGACGCCTTTGCGTTGCTCCGTGAGGGCGGGCGGGTCCTGCCGCGGCTCGGGGCGCTCGCTTCGCCGTGGCCCGGGCGCGCCGCCGAAACCCTCTCATCGCGCGAAACCCCGTCCCTGCGGGACGGGGACCCCTCGCGCGCGGGGGCCCTCGGTCGCGACTCGTCGCCGCGCTGCTCGTTCTCGTACTGGCGGCGTGTCAGCCCAATGCGACTCAACTTGGCTCCAGCGCGCCGGCCGCTCCAGGAGTGGGGGCGCAGGCGACGTTCATTTTGGCGAATCCGGGCGGCTTGCTCGCGCTAGACAACACGGC
>JALYLT010000271.1 GCA_030774095.1 Chloroflexota bacterium | reverse complement strand
CTTCTCGCCCGCAGGTCCTCGCGGGATGATGGCGCAGCGAGTCGCCGAGTGGTGCCGGGAGAGCCTCACCACATGACCGCCGGCGTGCTCGTGCTCCACCCATGGTGGGGTCTGAACAATGACGTGCGTGCGGCCGCGGAGCGGTTGCGCGGCGAGGGCTATGAGGTCGTGGCCCCGGACCTGTTCCACGGCCGTGCGGCGACGACCATCGAGGAGGCGAAGGCGTTGAGCGGCGAGGTGAGCAAGAACTGGAAGAGCGCGATGAGCGAAATTGAGGCAGCGCTCGAAAAGCTTCAAGCCGACCGTGTAGCGGTGCTCGCCTGGAGCATGGGCGTATGGTTCAGCTGGCAGCTCGGACAGGCGCACCCGGACCGGATCCGCGGTCTCGTGAGCTATTACGGGTACGGCGAGTTCGAGCCCGGCGCGACCTTACCGCCGATCCTCGGACACTTCGCGGAGAACGACGAATTCGATTCCGTCGAGGACGTGCGCGGCGTAGAGCGAAAGCTGACCGAAGAGAAGCATGTCGCGGAGTTCCACGTCTACCCCGGCACGAAGCACTGGTTCGACGAGCCGTCGCGACCCGAGTACGACAAGGCCGCCAGCGAACTGGCGTGGCAACGGACCCTCGCCTTTCTCGATAAGCAGCTCCGACGCTAGGTCTGAGCGCCGGAATGGATCGGGGTTAACGGAAATAGGGTCGCGCGCGCGCTAAGGTCGAAACATGGCACCGTTCGAGCGGCTGGCCGGCGAGGACTTCTGCTATCTCACGACCGTGGGTCGGCGTAGCGGGAAGCCGCACACGATCGAGATCTGGTTCGCGCGTGAGAACGGGAACCTGTACCTGCTCTCCGGCGGCGGTGATTCCGCGGACTGGGTGCGCAATCTCCGCAAGACGCCCGCGGTGCGGGTGCGGATCGGCTCACGCACCGTCGCGGCACGCGCACGCGAGATCACGGCGCCAGAAGAGGATGCGCTCGCACGCCGCTTGCTCGATAAGAAGTACACGGGATGGAAGACGGGCAAGCGTCTGAGCTCGTGGGCGCGGAACGCGCTGCCGGTGGCGATCGAGCTCTAGTCCCCACGCCGCGTTCGCAATGGAGTCGCGGTGCGACTCGAGTACGTCGATGTCGCGCGTCGTCCTAAAGACGCGGGTCTACCGGTTCGCTCTCCAGTGCGAGGACGGCGAACGTGCACTCGTGAACTCGCCGCAGCGGCTCGTCGTGCACGAAGCGCTCAAGGCCTTCCAGTCCGAGGGCGAACTCGCGCATCGCGAGGGATCGCTTCGTGCCGAGGCCGCGCTGGCGCAGCCGCTCGAGGTGCTCTGGCTGCGTGTAGTCCGGTCCGTAGATCAGGCGGAGGTACTCGCGGCCGCGTACCTTGAGGGCGGGCTGGACCAAGCCGCTCTTCCAGCGAGCGACGAACTCCATCGGCTTGACGACCATGCCTTCACCGCCCCGCTCGGTTAGCCCTAACCACCACTCCACCGCCGCGGCCTCGCTCGCCGGATCGGCCAGATCCACGTCCATCGACGGCGTTGCGACGATCACGTCGGGATCAGCAGCTGCTAGGCGCTGCAAGCGTTCGAGGTGCCAGCTGTGCGGCTCGGAAGAGTGCACGCGGTTGTGACTCGCGAGCAAATGGAACGGCGCAAGGCGCAGATCACCGACGCCGGCCACGTCCCAGGTGTATCGGCGGTAGACCGCGCTGAACGCTTCGATGTCGGCGAGCTGGCCACGGCGCTTGTCCGCCAGCGCCGTGAGTGCGGGGTCCGATCCAGCCTGGAGTACGTCGATCTCCGCGGCGAGGTCCGCGCGCGCGGCCGCGGCGACGGGTGCGTACTGCTGCTGGATGAGCTCTTGGGCCTTGAGCGACCACGGCATCAGTTCACAATCGAGAAGCAACCAGTCCGTGTTGAGCTCTTCCCAGAGCCCGGAGGACGTGACAGCCGCGCGGAGGCGCTCAAGCAGCGCGGCCTCAAGGGCGGCGTCCGTGAAGAACGGGCGCCCCGTTCGCGTGTAGACGATGCCGCCGGCTTGGGCGCGGAGTCCAAAGCGGCGCTCGGCCGCCTCAGCGTCTCGGCAGACGATCACGATCGCGCGTGAGCCCATGTGCTTTTCCTCGCACACGACGCGGGCGACGCCGCGCCCGCGGTAGTAGCCGAAGGCCTCCGCCGGGTGCTCAAGCACTCCCGGCAGCGCGCTCGTCTCCGAGGGCGACATCGTCGGCGGCAGGTAGACGAGCCAGCGCGGGTCGGCCGCGAAGCGGCTCATCGCTTCGAGAGCGGCGCTCGCGTTCTCCTCGCGGATCGTGACCTTGCCCGCGAGGCGCGTTGTCACGATGCGCTTGCCGATCACGTCTTCCAAGTCGAGCAGCTCGTCATGCCGCTGCTGGGCCGTAAGGCGAGGGGCGTGTTCTTCTGGAGTTAGGAAGGGGCGCGCCGGCTCGTAGTAGGTGTGCGCTGCGGGGACGGACACGAGCTCGCGCTCCGGATATCGCAATGCCGTGAGGGCGCCGCCGAAGACGCACCCGGTGTCGACGTTGATCGTGTTGTTGAGCCACTCCGGCTCGCGTACTGGCGTGTGGCCGTAGACCACTGTCGCGCGACCGCGGTAGTCCGCCGCCCAGTTCAATCGCACCGGCAGTCCGAACTCGTCGGTCTCACCTGTCGTGTCCCCGTACAGCGCGAACTCGCGGACGCGACCCGAGGCGCGCCCGGCGTACTCCGCCTTCATGCCGCCGTGCGCGACGACGAGCTTGCCCGCATCGAGGACGAAGTGGCTGATCAGCTTGTCGATGAATGCGGCGACCCGCTCGCGGAACGCAGGAGTTTCACGGTCGAGCTGCTCGACCGTCTGCGCGAGACCGTGCGTGAGCTGCACGTCCTTGCCGCGGAGCTTGCGCAAGAGCTTGGCCTCGTGATTCCCCGGCACGCAGATGGCCGTGCCCTCCTCGATCATTGCCATAACCAGGCGCAGCACGTCAGGCGCGTTCGGGCCGCGGTCGACGAGATCGCCGAGGAAGACCGCCCGTCGACCCGTCGGTGGCGTGACCGCGATGCTGCGCTCTCCGTTTTGCGTTACGGCCGCGATGTACCCGAGGCGCTCGAGCAACTGCACGAGCTCGTCGTAGCAGCCGTGAATGTCGCCAATGATGTCGAACGGTCCGTGCTCGTCGCGCCGATCGGTCCAGAGGCGCTGACGCGTGATCGTGGTCGCGTCGATCTCTTCGACGCTTGAAAGCGTCCAGACGTAACGCAGGCCCTCGCGTTGCATTCCGCGCATCGACCGGCGGAGCTGCTGCGCCTGCTGGCGAACCACGTGCGGACCAAAGTCGCGGTCAGGTCGAGTGCGGTTGCGCTCCTGCGACAAGCGCTCCGGCACGTCGAAGACGATTGCCACCGGCAGTGCGTCATGCGAGCGGGCGAGCTCGATCAGCAACTTCCGCGATTCGGGTTGCACATTCGTGGCATCGATGACGGTGAGCTTCATCGCCCGAAGCCGCTTGGCAGCGATGAAGTGCAGGAGCTCGAAGGCGTCCTTTGTCGCGGCCTGGTCGTTCGGATCGTCTGACACGGCCGCGCGACACCAGTCCGAGGAGAGCACCTCGGTCGGCTTGAAGTGCTTGGCCGCAAAGGTCGACTTGCCGGAGCCAGAGGCCCCGACGAGCA
>JALYLT010000270.1 GCA_030774095.1 Chloroflexota bacterium | reverse complement strand
GCGGATTCGTTCGCGAGGTGTGGAGGATGGTCCCACCGGTGCGGTCGATCGCGCGCGTGTTGTTACGGTCCAGCGGGCGAACGTACTCGGGATCCATTTCCTTGCCCGGCCGCATGTGCGTGAAGCCCTGCCAGCCCCGACGGATGCCGAGCACGTCGTACCCGAGCTCCGTCGACCGATACACGACGCTCTTGATCACCGGATTGAGTCCAGGCACGTCACCGCCTCCGGTGAGGATGCCGATGCGGCGCTTCACGCCCCAATGCTAGACACGGAACGGCGCGTCCTGGACGGGGACGCGCCGTTCACGTCGCGGGGAGGGGAGAGGACTATCGATATGCGGAGAACTTCGCCCAGAACTCGGTGGGCGTGAGCCGGGCCTCCGCGATCGCCTGATTGCAGACGGTGGTCGCCCGTTCGACCTGCTCACGACTCGATGTGGTGGTGAGAGCGGCGTGCATCGTGAGGCAGTACCTCGTCAGCTGGGTCAGCACTGGCGTGGTCGGAGCGGCGGTGGCCTTGGGCGTCGACTTCGGAGCCACCGGCGTCCCGAACTTGGCCCAAAACTCGGTCGCGCTAAGGCCGGATGCGTCGATGGCACGACGGCATGCCTCCGACGCGGCGGTCGCTCCTGTCGTGCTGTCCCTCGCGGCGGTGTACTTCGCGAAGCAGTCCTTCGCGAGCGCCTCGATGTTCGTCGAGGGGTTCGTCGAGGGTTTCACCGGCGCGGTGCTCGGCTGCGTCTTCGGAGCGAACCGCGTCCAGAACTCGGTCGACGGGAGGCCCGAGGCTTCGATCGCGCGACGGCAGGCGTCGGACGCGGCGGTCCCTGCGGTCGTGCTCGTCTTCAGGGCGGCGTACTTGGTGAGGCAGTCTTTGACGAGTGCCTCGAGGTCGTTCGTTGTCGCCTCCGGCCTGGGACTCGTCTCAGGCCTCGCTGACATCGGGGTGGCCGAGCGAGTCTCGTTGGGCTGCGCGGTCGGCTCCGGCTTCGTCGTGGGCGAGACCGACACGGTCATCGGCGCCGTCTGGTGCTGAGGCTGGGTCCCGGTCTGATCCACGGAACCCGCGACCATCGTTGTCGCGGCGGCGCCCGCGACGAGCGTGAGGGCCACGGCGTGCCGGGCCAAGGACAGCATGCTGAGGATGTACGAGAGCACTTTTCGTTTCCTTTCCATGGACCCGGTCGGTGGTCCTTGCGATCCAGAACGAGCCGTTCTCTCGGCCGTGTCTCCCCCAGCAGTCCTACTTCCGGATATCGCCCGGACATGGAACAGCGCGTCCTGGACGGGGACGCGCTGTTCACGTCGCGGGGAGGGGGAGAGGAACTATCGGTAGGCGGCGACCTTTGCCCAGAACTGACCCGGCGAGAGCTTGGATTCGCGGATGGCCTTCGGGCAGACGGAGTTGATCTTCTCGGCGAGTGCGCTCAGCTCCTGCACCGACTGCCGACCCTTCATCTCGGAACGGAGATCGACGCACGCCTGCATCGTCTCGGTCATGGCAGCCGTGCTGCTCTTCTTGTCGGTAGTCGCCTGCTGCTCGCTGCGAGGCGAGGCCAGGCCATCGGCGAGGCGTGCGACCTCGTCGCCGCTCAGGCCGGTGGCGTCGACGAACCGGCGGCACGCATCGCTCTCGAGATCGCGTGTGCCGGCACATTCCTTCATGAGCGCCCACGCGTCCCCTTCTTCCCGGGCTTGGGCTGCTCGGCCAGCAGATCCAGCTTGCGCATCAGCTTGTCGAAGAACTCATCGGGTCCGAGGCCGCTGAGCTCTTCCGCGCGGTAGCACTCGTCGCTATTCGCGTCTCTGGTCTCGAGACATGCGGCCCACGCCCGACCGAACTCGTCGGGTCGATTTGGGCTGGTCACAGCCGTCCCACCACCGACGGTCGCCGCTGAGGCGCTCGCGACCAGGACCAATCCCATGGCAAGGGTCGCCATGAGGAGTGTGCTCAATACCTTCATGACCCTGAGAACGTGGGGTCGGCGCGGACCTTACAGGCCTGGAAGTACCAGTACGGTACGGGGCCCTAACAGTCGCTCACTGAACCCTGAGCAGCACGATCCCGACATCCATGTACGTGCTCGTCACCGTTTTGGTGATCGTCGCCTTGTAGGTCTTGATCCCATCCGAACGCAGGAAGTTCAGGGTCACTGATTGCCCGATCTTTGCCGAGAACGTGACCCGGAAGGTCGCGGACGTGGTCACCGTCAAGCACGACGTGTTCGGGCTGAGCTGTATGCACACGTTGGTCGCGTACGTGCCGTCTGGGTTCTTCACCGCGCCGGCGAAGCTGACCGCTTGCGGCGTCGCGGTGCTCGTGGGCTTCGGCGTCGGGGTCGCCGTCTTCACGGTCGCGGCGGGCGACGCTGTGGTCGGCCGCGGTGTCGCGGGACGCTGCGTTGCCGTCGGGACGGGTGACGGCGTCGGCGACGGCGTGGGCGATGGTGTTGACGGCGGCGTCGGACTGGGCGTCGGCGACTCCGTCGGCCCGGGCTCTACGACCTCGGGCGCGACCGGAAGATTCTGCTGGACCATGCGCAGTGTCTCGCGCTCGATCTCGCGGGCTCGCCCGGCTGCGAGCGCGTTGCCCGTCGCCTCGAGACGCGCAGCTTCGGCGGTCCGTTGCTCGAGCAGCGAGACGAGATACTCCGCGCGGTCCTCGGGATCCCTGTGCAGCGGGATCGCCAGGTCCTCGATCGTCACGCGCAGCGTGTAGAGCGCACTGTCGCCTTGCGCCGAAAGCGTCGCGGCGACGAGGCCGAACACGAGCGCCGCGGTGGCGATGGCCAGCACCGGGCGGCGCATGTGCCATGCGAGCCCACGCTGGCTCTCGCGCGCGGTCCAGGCATTCTCGAGCCGCGCGCGCACCTTCTGGTCAGCGGTGCGCTCAATGCGCTCTGTGCGGAGCGCCGACAGCAGGCCGACGAGACGGTCGTCGTTCATGAGCGCCGGCCTTTGCGCGCCGCGTCGCGCTGCGCGTCGTCGAATTCCTTGCGCAAGCGCTCGAGCGCGCGGTGCTGCAGCGTCCGCACCGCGCCTTCGGTCTTGCCGAGCGCCGCGGCGACCTCGAGCGCGCTGTAGCCCTCGATGAAGCGCATGACGATGACGTCGCGATGCTCGGTCTTCAGCTTGGTCAGCGCGGCGAGAAGGATGCTTCGGTCGACCACGAGTGTCGCGTCGGCCTCGACGTTCTGCTTCGACGCGGGCTCGGTGACGAGCTCGTCGACCGACAGGGGCTGCTTCAGGGTGCGGGACCGGTCAATGGCCGCGTTGCGGGCGATCCGGTAGAGGAACGCGACGAACGGAAGCCCGCGCTCCTGGTAGCGGTCGAGCGAATGCAGCGCCTTCACGAAGACATCCGACGTGAGGTCCTCGGCGTCGTGTGCGGTCCCGGTCCGAGAGAGGCAATAGCGGTAGATCGCGTCGCGGTAGCGCTCATAGAGCTCGCCGAACGCAGAGGCATCTCCGGACTTTGCGGCGCGAACCAGCGCTCCATCGGTTCCGGCATCACCTCCTGTCAGGTCGACAGGGCGCGCCCGGCCTACTGCCACGTCGGCGTCGCCTTGCTTCACCTAACGAAAGGGCGCGGGAACCCGTTCACCCAGCGTCACCGACTGGACGCTAGGGGCGCCGTTCAGGGGGCGTAAGGCCCCTGAATGGGCTATTTCAGGCCCATTGCACGAG
>JALYLT010000269.1 GCA_030774095.1 Chloroflexota bacterium | reverse complement strand
CGCGCCAAAGATCGCGTCCAGGAGCTCCTGCAGCTTGTCGTCGAACGCGGTGTTGAGCGCGGTCGTGGGCACCGCGGCATACGCGATCGTCGCGACCACGCCAAGCGCGATGAGCGCGAACGCGACCGCGCGCAGCGGCGCCGTGCGCATCCGCGCGAGTCCATAGGCGACGAACGGCGCCGCCAGGGGCAGCACGTCGAGGAGATACCGACCGGGCGGCGCGTACCCGCCTTCCCAGTAGCGGAAGAGCGACAGCACCGCCAGGCTCGCGGCAATCGTCACCGCCGCGGGCAGCAGCCGCGGACGATCGGCGCGCAGCGCGGTCGCGACGCCGACCGCCCCGATGAAGAGCCACGGCGCGAAGGCCGCGACGCCCAGGGCGCGGTCGAAGAGCATCGCCGGCAGCCCGACCCAGAAGTAGAACGTGAAGGTCGACTCGGGCGGCAGGCCGGCGGACGGCGCGACGAGCCACACGAGATAGCCCGCGTACGGGAGCGGGATCCCGTACGCGACGAGGCTCGTGAGCGCCGCGACGAGAACGACGGCAACGGCAGCGACCGCGAAGCGCCCGAACGCGGCGCGGCCGTGTATGAACACGAACGGCGCGAGCACCAGCAGGACGAGGCCGTCGCGCGGATTGAGGAATGCGGTGGCGCCGAGGAGAGCGCCCGCAATCGCGTAGCGGCGATGGCGCGCCGTGAACGCATAGCGGTAGCCCGTGGTGATGAGCGCCGCGGCGAGCGAGTTCGGATAGATGTGCGCGGCGAGCGTGGTGAACGGAGCGAGTAGCGCGAAGAGCGCCCACGTCGCGCGCGCAACGTGCGGATCGGGAACGGTCTCGCCGAGGAGGAGCCACATCTGCGTCGCCGCGAGCGCCGCGAGCGCTGCGATGACGAGCGTCGCGCCCAGCTGGCCCGCGACGACCCAGCCCGGAGCGATGAGCGCGGAGAGCGCGTAG
This sequence comes from Chloroflexota bacterium, assembly GCA_030774095.1. Taxonomy (GTDB): domain Bacteria; phylum Chloroflexota; class Limnocylindria; order P2-11E; family P2-11E; genus CF-39. The sequence continues at coordinate 2,738 of JALYLT010000269.1, read as the reverse complement.
CCCTGGATCTGTCGCGGGCCGGCGGGCGTGTTCGCGACGTGCATCGGAACGTCCGACGGCTGCGGCGGGATGCCGACGAGGTCGATGAAGCGCACGGGGTCGATCGTCGCGTCGAGGTCGCCGTGCGTCAGGCGATCGGACGCGAGCAGATAGAAGACCTGGTCGCCGAGCGGCAGCGATGACGCGACGCGCCAGGTCGCGAGGCCGCTGTAGGCGCTGAGGCACAGCGCGAAGACGAAGAGCGGCGGCGAGCCGAAGCGGATGGTCCACCACGCAGCCGGGACGAGCCGCGCGGCGAGGATGAGCATCACGGCGAGTCCGATCGCGTCGCGCGGCGTGGGTCCGAGCGCGATGAACAGCAGACCAACGAAGAGTCCCACCGCGGAGAGCGCGTCGTGGCCGAACGAGCGCGCGGGGTCGCCACCGAGGCGACCCGCGACGATGGAGAGCGCGCTACCCGCGGCGGCCGCGAACGGTACGAGCATGCGCAGCGCCGACGCGACCGCCGGATCGCCGAACTGGTCCGGCCAGTCCTGCGTCAGCGCGCGCCAGGTCGTGAGCGTGAGCGCGAGACCGAACAGCGTGTGCGCCAGCGTGGTCATAGCGCGTGGAGTGTCGCGGAAACCAGCCGAACGCGACAACCTGCAATTGGTCTGTAGACTGGTCAGATTGTGAAGACTGTACCGTTGGCCGAAGCGAAGGCGAAGCTCAGCGGGCTCATCGACGATGTCGCGCGCCGCGACGAACGCGTCACGATCACGAAACACGGGCGTCCGGCCGCAGTCCTCATGAGCCACGACGAGGTGACGAGCTTGGACGCGACGCTGGACATCATGTCCGATCCCGAGTTCTACGCGGAGATCCTCCGGAATCGGCGCGCGCTCGATCGCGGGGAGGGCCACGCGTTCGAGCTCGACGAGCTGTTCGGAGAGGAGGTCTCCGCAGGTCGTGCGAAATCGACGCGTGCTGTTGCTTCGAGAGACGGCCGACGTGGTGCGGCAGCTCGCGCCAGAACCCAAGCGAAAGGTGCGCGCAACGCTGGCCGAGCTCCAACTAGATCCCGACCTCGGTGAGCCGTGCGAACGTGAACTGACCGGGATGCGACGCGTCCGCGGCGGTCAGCTTCGCATCGTCTACCGCGTCTCCCCCGCCGGCCTCGAGGTCATCGCGATCGGTCCGCGGCGAAGCATCTATACGGCGCTCGAACGCGAAGCGCGTCGTGCGGGCGCCACGTCGACGTAGCTCCGCCTGCGACAATGCTCGCATGGGACGAGAAATCACCGAACAAGACCTGCGCAAGAAGAGTGGCGAGCTCCTGCGCGCGCTGGAGCGTGGCAAGACGTTCATCGTGACGCGCGACGGCGTGCCGGTCGGCGAGCTTACGCCCGTGCGACGGCGGCAGTTCGTCGCAGCCGAAGCCGCGGTCGCCGGTTTCGCCGGTGCTCCGGCGGTCGAATCCAAGCGCTTCCGGGCCGACGTCGACGCACTGCTCGACCGAGAAGGCCCGCGCGGGTGATCGTTTAGCGCAGCGCGGCGGCTGCGAGCGCGATGCCCGCTGCGCTCGAGAGCTGGGCGACCTCGCCGCGCGTGACCGCCGCCAACGCGTCGGCGAGCGGAAGCGTCAGGACCTCGATCTCCTCGAGATCGTCATGACCGGCGCCGCCCGCCTCGCTCGACGGCCGCGCGTTGCGCGCGAGGAAGAGGTGCGCGGTGTTGACGCCGTAGTTGCCGTCCGTCGTGAAGCTCCCGAGCGGTCGCCACTCATCGGACGTGTAGCCGGTCTCCTCGCGCAGCTCGCGCCGCGCGGCCTGGTCGGGCGTCTCACCCGCCTCGATGTACCCGGCCGGCAGACAGAGCGCGACATTTCGCGGTCCGTGTTTGTACGAGCGCTCCAGGACGACCTGGCCGTCGGGTGTCACCGCGACCACCATCGCGAAGTCGCGCGTCGTGATCCACAGGAACTCGTCGACCACGCGGCCGTCGGGAAGCTCGACGCGCTCGACGCCGACCTCCATCCACGGCGGACGGCTCAGCAGCACGCGGCGGGCCAGGACCTTCCACGGTCGCACCGCTCAGCGCTTCTTCGCGACGGCGTAGACGCTCTGCCCCACCGGCAGCGGGAGCATGCGCTCCACGCGCAGCTGGATGGGCAGGATGACGCGGTCGAAGAAACGCACGAGTGCAGGCGACTGCGCGGTGCGCCGGCGGATGCGGAAGCGCCACAGCCAGCCCAGGAAGCCCGTGAAGTTGTAGTAGCGAAGCGTCGACACGCTGAAGCCCGCGCCCTCGAGCAGCCGCCGCAGGCTCCCCGTCGTGTAGCGGCGGTAGTGGCCGAGGCGGCGATCGAGATCGCTCATGAGCAGATCGAACGCGGGCACGAAGATGACCAGCGTGCCGTCCATGCGCAGCTCGCTGCGCGCCTTCCGCACAGCGGCGCGATCGTCGGGCAGATGCTCGAGGACGTTGATGAGCAGCGCGGTGTCGTAGCGGTCCTTCGCGAGCGGCACGGCGAAGTAATCACCGATGTGCGACTCGATATTCGCGTGCGTCGGCGCAGCGTTCAGCGCCTGATGCGCGACGTCGGCGCAGCTTGGGTCTATCTCGACGCAGGTGAGTCGCTCGACTTTGGGCTGCGCCGCGATGCGCGTCGAAAAGGTCCCGATGCCCGAGCCGATCTCGAGCACGCTGCGACCGAGGTGCGGCGCGACCAGCTCCGAGAAGATCCAGCCGACATAGTT
>JALYLT010000268.1 GCA_030774095.1 Chloroflexota bacterium | reverse complement strand
TTGGCTTCGCTCCGCCGCCGATCCTCCGACGAGCGTGGCAAGAGCCCGAGCTGCGGGCATTCCTCGCCCGCGCCGCGAGCCTGCCGCGACTGCCGACGACGCTCCACATCGTGCGCGAGCTCGAGCATGGCGCGGCGAACAGCACCGGCACGGCCGCGCGCATCGGGCTGTGGCAGGAGGACACGTCAAAGCTCCGCTTCTGGGAGGAGGACGACGCGACGGTGGATCTCGAGCCGGGCAAGCATTTCGCCGGGCGCGCGTTCGAGCTGCAGCGTCCGATCTTCAGCACGAACCCGATCCGTGACAACCCCGAGGCCGCCGCGAGCTACCGTTCGCGGCGCGTGGGGGCCGTCCTCGCGGCGCCCATCACCGCGGGTGAGCGCCGTCTCGGCGTGCTGACGTTGACCGCGCAGCGTCCGCCGATCTTCGCCGGGAGCGACATCGAGCTCGCGAGTCTGCTCGCCGATCAGGCCGCGGTCATCCTCGAGAGCCGCGCCCTGATCGATCATGCCGCACGCGTGAGGGCGCGCGAGGAGGCCACCCGCCTCAAGGAGGATTTCCTCTCGGCGGCCGCGCACGATCTCAAGACACCGCTCACGACGGTGGTCGCGCAGGCCGAGTTCCTCGAACGGCGCGCGACACGGGACCCGAATGCTCCCGCTGACCTCGCGGGCATCCGGCGCGTCGTCCGCGAGAGCAAGCGTCTCGCGGGTCTTGTCGGCGACCTGCTCGACGCGACGCGCCTCGAGCAAGGCCGTCTCGTCGGCGAACGCGAGCCGGTCGACCTCGCGACGCTCGCACACGAGATCTGCTCGCGCGACATCGCCGATCTGAGCAGCTGTCAGGTCGAGGCGAGCGCTCCGGTCGTGGGCGAGTACGATCGCCGTCGCGTCGAGCAGCTATTCCAGAACCTCGTCGAGAACGCAAGGAAATACAGTCCTGAGCGCAAACCGATCAAGATCAAGGTCTGGCAGCAGGACAGAGAAGCGCGCGTCAGCGTCGAGGACTCAGGGATCGGCATTCCGGCCGCGGACCTGCCGCGGATCTTCGAGCGTTTCTCGCGAGCGTCGAACGTGGACGACAGGCGCTTTCACGGAATGGGCTTGGGCCTGTTCATCTGTCGTGGGATCGTCGAGGAACATGGTGGTCGGATCTGGGTGGAAAGCGAGGTCGGCAAAGGTTCGACGTTCCACGTCGCGTTGCCGATCGCGGATGAAAGGAGACTAAATTAGGTGACGGTTCTGTGGGTCGCGGGTACACCAGGCGGCAAGGACGCACGATCATCCAGCGCTGGCCGGGGACAAGAGCGGAGTGATGGACAGCACGACACCGTGCTCGTCGTAGACGACGACACGTCCATTCTCGATACGGTGAGCGCCATCCTCACCGGTGAGGGCTACGACGTTGTAAGCGCGATCAGCGGTCAAGAGGCGCTCGAGGCCGTCGCGCGCAGGCAGCCCGCGGTGATCCTGCTCGACATGCGCATGCCGGTCATGGACGGTTGGGCCGTCGCACGCGCGCTCCACGCACAGGGGATCAACGTGCCGATCGTCGTGATGACGGCGGCCGAGAGCGCGAAACGCTGGGCCGATGAGGTGGGCGCTGAAGGTTTTCTCGCGAAGCCGTTCGGCCTAGACGAGCTGCTCGCGGTGGTCGAGCGTTTTCGCGGGCCCGGGGGACGAACGAACTAGGCGTTCGCGCTCGTGCCTAGGACCCTTCATCCCCGCCGCCGACGGCCGCGGCGATCGCGAGATCCTGCGGACGGATCTTCTTCGGCTCGAAAGCGCGCACGCTCTTCGTCATGCGGGTGAGCGCCTCCGCGACCGACATCGGTGGGCCGGCACCCTTCTTCGTGGGGATCCAGCGGACCGGATTGCAGCGAGCGACCACGACTGCCCGCAGGTACGGACTCTTCATCCCCATTTCCTGCAGCGCCTTCACGTGCGCGGTCACGCGGTCGTCGATGTCCAGCAGGCGCACCGCCCACTGCTCGCGCTGGCGCAATGCGGCGGGCACCGTCTGGTCGAGAAATAGCTCGACCCGTCGCAGCATCGAGTTGTATGACGAGCCGGAGAAGCGGTCGCGCTTCTCGTACGCGCAACCCAGCGTGAGGAACGCCGGCGACTCGAACGACGTCGCGTGGTCCTTCTCCTTGGAGCGCGGCTGCTCTTTCGCGAGCGAACGCGCCATGCGGATCACCTCGAGGCTCCGGTCGCGCAGGTTGTGCGCCTTCTCCGTGTTCATCGCGAGGATCCGGTACGCGAGCGCCTGGTCCCCTGTCGCGAGCACCGTGATCGATCGCTGCCCGAGCTGACGCGCCGCGGCGATGCGGTGCCGCCCGTTGGGCGATAGGAAACCTTCCTTCGCGGGTATCGCGATGACCGGATCGAGGAACGCGCCGGTGGCGCCGATCGCCGTTGCCAGCCGCTCCGCGTGGGTGCGCGACAGATCGCGCTGGAATGACGTCGCCTCGACGGCGCCGACTGGCAGCGTTGCGAACACGAGCGGCGTACCACCGTAGGGATCGCGATACGCGCCGATCACCGCGCCGCGCGACGAACGGATGTGCGCGACGAGCTCGCCGATCTCCGCGTCGTCGGTGGCGATCGCGCTTTGCGATGGCTCGGGACCGCGCGCCTCCGCCGGACCCCGTCGCTTTCGGGTGGTCTTGCGCGTGGTCTTGCCGGGGGCCCTCTTCGCCGTCGTCTTCTTCGCTGGCATGGCGTCACTTTAGTCGCGCTCGCGGTGGGGCGCTCTTCTGCTGGGCACGCGTACGTCGCCGAGCTGTCGCGTGAAGCGACGGACGTCCGCGCCGACGCGCTCCAGGACCCGATCGATCTCGACCTCGACGCCGCGTCGCTCGAAGTAACGGGCGAGCGACGTGATGTCGCGGGTCAGCAGATCGTGCGCGGCGGGATGCGTGACGATCTCGACGGTCTGCGAGAAGTCGATCAAGACCGCGCGCTCACGCCACCAAAGGATGTTGAACGCGGAGAGGTCGCCGTGGACGCGGTCGATCGAGACGAGCACCGAGACCTCGTCGAGCAGCTCGTCCCATACCCGCCGCGCGACCGCCGGCGCGAGGTCGACCTCCGAGAGGCGCGGCGCCGCGCGTTCGCCGTCGCCGACGAAGGCCATGAGGTAGCCGTCGTCCAGCCGCTCGACCGGCGGTGGGACGGTCACTCCGGCGTCGTGGAAGAGGACGAGGCTGTCCCACTCCTGCCCGATCCAGCGCGCGTGAGCCGCCTCGTGGCCGAAGGCGGTGTTCTTCTTCATCGCGCGATCCTCGCGGTACGTGCCCTCACCCCACACGCCCCGATACATCCAATTGTTCTGAAAGGATCGGCGGTCTCGCGCCTTGAAGCGCTTTTCAGCGAGCAGCGTCGTTCGGTCGCTCCCGGTGCGGGCGACGAGATGGACTTCGCTCTCTTTGCCGGTCTTGATGACGCCCAGGCGCGTTTCCCGGTACGCCCCGGTGACGAGCCAGTCGCTGGGAAACAGGTCGCGTGACGGCATGCGTCCTCCGCGGAGGACAGGCCATGAGAGAAAGACGCTGCACGCGCGGATCTGCGGGCGGCCCTAGGCGGCGGACACCGCGGACAGGGGGCCGGCGCAGCGGGCGCGTACGGTGCAAACGCTCATGTCCGGCCTCCCTTGGTCTTCGTCGCCCCCGATGGGCGCCGGCGAATCGTACACGCTGGCTTCCATTCTGCCCAGAGGCTGC
>JALYLT010000267.1 GCA_030774095.1 Chloroflexota bacterium | reverse complement strand
GGCTACTGGACGAACGTCGAGGCGACATCGATGCGAGCGCTGCCGCGGAGCATCGTCATCGTGGGTGCGGGCCCCTCCGGTGTCGAGATGGCGCAGTACTTCGCGCGGTTCGACGTGCGCACCGCGATCGTGGCACCGCGGCAGGTGAACCCCACCGATCACCCGCGCAGCTCCGAGCTCCTCGCCGAGATCCTGCGCCGCTCTGGCGTCGACGTGCGCACCGGCGTGCGCGCCGAGCGCGTGCGACCGAAGGCGGGCCCGGACGGCGAGCACGTCATCGAACTCTCGGACGGATCGACGGTGTCGGCCGAGGTGATCCAGCTCTCCGTCGGAAGGACGTCGGCGCCGGCGCTCAAAGCCCTTGGCCTCGATACGATCGGCTTTGCGTACGACGGGGCCGACACCCTGGCGGTCGGCGACGACCTGCGCGTCGCGGAGAACGTGTATGCGATCGGCGACGCGGTCGGACACGAACTCAGCACGCACCTCGGTCATTACGAAGGCGAGATCGCGGTGCGGATCGCACTCGGCGACGACGTGCGCGCGGACTTCAGCGCGATCCCGCGCGTGGTCTACACCGATCCGGAGGCGGCGGCGGTCGGGCTACGCCTCGACGAGGCGCGGAAGCGCGGCATTGACGCGTTCGAGGAGACGATCGACCTCGCACGAACGTCGAAGGGCTACATCGTCGAGGCCGACCTGGGACACGTCACGATCGTCATCGATCGCACGAACAAGATCGTGGTCGGGGCGTTCATCGGCGGCGTCGGCGCGGGCGAGGCGATCCACCTGGCCGTGCTCGCGATCAAGCTAAAAACGCCGATCGACACCCTCGCTCAAACCGTGACCGCCTTCCCGACCATCGCGCGCGAGTTGGGAGGCCGATTCGCAGCAGCCGCGCTGAAGCTCCGCTAGCACCGCGAGTGCGTCGCGGGTCCTGCCGCTGTCGTGCCCACTCCTCGAGCGAGCGTCTGCGCCCAGCCGGCCCGAACGCCGCGCGCTGCGTCAATAGCGGGCCGGCGTAGCCAGCAGCGAGCGAGAGGTGTGGGCCGACAGCGGCAGGACCCACAGCGCGCGCGCCGCTATGGAAGCGGAGCGAGGACGGCGGTCAGCTGCGCACGGTGCTCGGCGGTCTCGAAGTCGAGGAGCGGGTTCGTCGGCAGTAGATGTTCGGTGACGACGTTGTTCTTGCGGACGTACACGGCGGGATAGATCTCGGCTTTGGGGTTCGCCTCGACCGCGACCGCGACGCCATCGGGCCCTTCTCCGTCGACGAACAGCTGCAGCGGCACGATGCCGTCATCGACGATGCCCCGCGTTCCGTCCCAGAGGAGCGAACGCGCGAGGTAGGACTTCTGATGCCAGAGCTCCGGCGCGCGCGACAGCTCGGAGAGTAGATAGCCGAGCACCTCGTCACGTTTCAGCGTCGGTCGCGCGGGATCGATGCCGAAGTACGTGCGCGCGATGTGCCGAGCGAGGATGCGCGCGTTGTAGCGGTGGCCATGCACCGCTCCCGAGCTGCTCGGGATCCCATTCTTCTTGAGACCGGGCGCGCCGCGCGTCGCGGTGCCCGCGAAATAGAGGTGCCGCACGCTGATGCTCTCGAACAACGGGGTCTGCGACGGGATCCGCTCGCGACCCGAGCTCACGACGCCGAGCTCCGGAAGATCACCAAGCGGCGGTTGGAATCCGGTCGTCGCGATGACGTCTTCGCACTCGAACACGAGCGATCCGCCGCCGTCGCTGCGCGTGGTCCGGACGCGGAACCCATTCGCGGTACGCGACACCTCGTCGATGGACGCGTTCATGATCACCACCCCACCGCCGAGGATGTGATCCTCGTAGGGCTGCACGTAACGCGCGCGCACTCCGACCAGCGAGTTCGTGACGACGGACAGCTGTGTCGGGCGAGGAGACGCGAGCACGATCTGCCGCGCCCACGGGAGAAACCCGTTCGCGAGCTCGAACGCCGAGGTCTCCTTTCCGATGATGAAGACGCGCTTTCCCGCGTACGTCTCCGGCGCGCGCGTGTCCGCGTAGTGGGGTACGTGATCGATCCCAGGGATCTCTGGCTTCCAGGGCTCGGCCAGCCCGAACGCGTACACGACGACGCGCGCGCGGTACTCGCCCGCGGTCGTCTCGAGCCGAAAGCCCTCGCCGTCACGTGCCGTGCCCGTCCAGCGGCAGCCGTACCGCACGCGGATCCCGGTCTCGCGCGCGAACGTTGCGATGTTCTGCTCCATCTCCGAACGCGACGGGAAGTACGACGTCCCGTCCATGAGGCGCGGCTGGATCGCGCGGTGCTGGTCGTCGTCCGGGATGAGCGAGTTCCAGTCATAGCGCTCGTAGAAACGAGTGCCGCGCTCGAACGGCGCGAACGGCTTCGTCCACGACAAGAGGCGCTGGAAGAATGGCCAGCGCCGGAACATCCCGCCGGGCGCGGGGTCGGCGGAGATGACCGCGTGCGGAACACCGAAGTGCGTCAGCGCGTACGACAGCTGAAGGCCGCCCGGACCACTGCCGACGACGACGACGGGATACACGCCGGGCGGGAACGGCTGCTCGGCTAGCTCCGCCAGCGCGTTGCCGTCCGTAGCTTGCGCGCCTCGCTCTGCAGCATGCGGAACATCACTAGCGGGTGTCCGACCATGAACTGCTCGAGCGCGGGGCCAGGGATGATCGCGCAGTGGAGCTCGCGCGCGGCGACGATGTCCGCGACCGGCGGGTCGCCGAGGAGCGCGGAGATCTCACCGAAGAAATCCCCACGGCCGAGGCGTCCGTACTCCTTGCCGTCGACGCGGATGATGGCCTCGCCCGCGAGGATGACGTAGAAGCCGGACCCCGACAGACCCTGTCGCAGGATGCGCTCGCCCTCGGCGAAGCGGCGCTCGTCAACGATGTGCGCGACCGACTCGAGCTCGGCCGCGCTGAGATCTGCGAAGAGCGAGAGGCTCGAGAGCTTATCGCCGAGCTCGCCGCGCGTCGTTGCCATCGGCACATGTCTAGGCCTGCGCCGGTCGGTTGGCAACTCGCGGGGCGCGAGCGGACAATCGCAGGATGAACAACCGAGCTCTGCCGAGCGGCACGTTGACCTTCCTGTTCACCGACATCGAGGGCTCGACGAAGCTTCTGAACGCCCTCGGCACCGACCGCTATCACGAGGTGCTCGAAGCGCATACCCAGACGCTCCGCGCCGCGTTCGCAAGAGGGACCGAGGTGCGCATCGAGGGCGACGCGCTGTTCCTGGTGTTTGACGATGCGGCGGCCGCGATCCGCGCGACGGCAGCGGCGCAGCGCGCGCTCGCGTCCACGCGCTTCCCGCACGAGGCCGTCGTGCGCGTGCGCATGGGCATGCACACCGGGCAAGGGACGCCGGCGAGCCGGGAGGCGGGCGCGGATTACGTCGGGATCGACGTTCATCGCGCCGCGCGCATCGCGAACATCGCGCACGGCGGGCAGGTGCTCGCCTCCGGCGCGACCGCGACGCTCGCCGGTCAGGACCTTGGCGACGGTATCGCGCTGCGCGATCTCGGCGAGCATCGGCTCAAGGACCTCGCGCAACCCGAGCGCGTGTACCAGCTTGTGATCGCCGGTCTGCCGAACGACTTCCCGCCCGTCCGCAGCCTCGACCGCACGCCGAACAATCTGCCCACCCAGGTGACGACGTTCATCGGCCGCGCGCCAGAGATCCGCGACGCGCTGCGGCTACTCGACAACACGCGACT
>JALYLT010000266.1 GCA_030774095.1 Chloroflexota bacterium | reverse complement strand
CACGGCCATCGCGTCGAACGCCGCACCGGCGCTCGTGCAGGTGTACGACATCGGCCAGCGCTACATGTACGACAGCCAACAGGTCGTGCCGATGCAGGCGTTCATCGACCGCGACAAGTTCAACACAGCGGACTTCGAGCCCGCGGTCATCAACTACTACAAGTACCAGGACAAGCTGCAGAGCATGCCCTTCAACGCGTCGACGCCGATCCTCTACTACAACAAGGACGCGTTCAAAGAGGTCGGCCTCGACCCGGCGAAGCCTCCGGTGACCTTCACCGAGATCGCAGACGCCGCGAAGAAGCTGACGAAGAAAGACGCGAGTGGCGCGACGATTCGCTATGGATTCGGGCCGTCGATCTACGGCTGGCTCTTCGAGCAGCTGATGGCGACCTCCGGCGGGCTCTACGCGGACAACGGCAACGGCCGTGACAACCGCGCGACCAAGGTCGTGTACAACAACGCGCAGGGCAAAGCCATCCTCGATTGGTGGAAGGCCGGCGTTGACGGCGGCTACTTCTTCAACCCCGGCATCGACAACGACGGCGCAGCGAACGCCTTCAACGCGCAGAAGACCGCGATGTACATCGAGAGCACGGCTCGCCTCCGCGGTCACATCACGACGATCGCCGGCAAGTGGGAGCTCGGCACCGGGCTATACCCGCGGCCGGACAGCAAGCCGAAAGAGGGCGGCAACATCATCGGCGGCGCTTCGCTCTACATCATGAAGAGCCGTCCGGCAGCCGAGCAGCAGGCCGCGTGGGAATTCGTGAAGTACGCGATGACTCCCGCGGTCCAGGGACAGTGGCAGTCGGACACGGGCTACTACCCGATCGTGAAGGCGGCGTACGACACCGCCCCGAGCAAGGACTGGTCGACCAAGTACCCGCAGTTCCTGACGGCGATCAACGAGATCCGCGACTCGCCGCAGAACCGCTTCACCAACGGCGCGGTCCTCGGCGTGATGCCGCAGGCCCGCACGCGCGTTAACAAGATGATCGAATCGGTCTTGCTGGGCAAGGAAACGAGCCAGGCCGCCCTCGATGCCGCGGCCACTGAAATGAACGCGGCGATCGACAAGTACAACAAGGCGAACCCCTAACGTAATCCGGCAGCTTTGCAGCCGTCATCTGCAGGCACACTGCTGCGCAGTGCCGCAGTAAACACACGAGAAGAGACGGTGCGGTCGCTCAGCGGCCGCACCGTCGATCTCCTAGTGATCGGCGGCGGCATCATCGGAGCGGGGATCGCGCGTGACGCGGCACTCCGCGGACTCTCCGTCGCGCTCGTCGAGCAGGATGACTTCGCCTCCGGGACGACATCACGGCCGACGCGTCTCATCCACGGTGGCCTGCGCTATCTCGAGCTCTTCGACTTCGCGCTGGTGCGCAGCGACATGCGCGAGCGCGAGATCCTCCTTCGCATCGCGCCGCACCTCGTATTCCCGCTCGCGTTCCTACTACCGTTCTACCGGCCCAGCCTCTGGTACCAATTCAAGCTGCGCATCGGCATGCAGCTCTACGACGCGCTCTCGCTCGACAAGACACTGCCGAAGCGAAAGTGGCTCGGCCGCGACGAGACGCTCGCGGCGGAACCGGCACTCGACCCCAACGGACTCACAGGCGCATGGCGCTTCTATGACGCGCAGGTGCCGCTAGTGGAGCGCCTGGTCATCGAGAACGTCGTCGACGCAGCGGATCACGGCGCTCTCGTCCTCAATCACGCTCGAGCGACGTCATATCTACGTGAGGGTGACCGCGTCGGCGGCGCCCTCGTGCGCGACGCCGTCGCCGACGCCGATCTCGCGGTGCGCGCGCGTTTGACGATCAACGCCACGGGTCCATGGCTCGATCGGACGATCGCGCCGCTGCGCCGGACCGCGAAGCCCCTGCTCCGGCTCACAAAGGGCATCCACATCGTCACTCCGCGCGCAACGCAGCAGGCACACGTCCTATTCGCGAAGCGCGACGGCCGCCTCTTCTTCGTCGTGCCGTGGCTCGACGCCACGATCGTGGGCACGACCGATACCGATTACGACGGGGACCCCGCCGACGTTGCCGCGACCGAAGACGACGTGCGTTATCTGCAGGACGAGGCTCGTCACGCCTTCCCGAACGCACCGTTCGACGAGATCCTCTTCACCTGGGCCGGCGTGCGCGCACTGGTCCGCGAGGAAAGCGTGACCGAGGGCCAGGTGTCACGGAAGCACGCGCTGTTCGAGCACGAGCGCCGCGACGGCGTCGCGGGCGTCCTGTCCGTCGTCGGCGGGAAGATCACCGCGTACCGCGCCATCGCCGAGGAGGTGACCGACGTCGCGACGCGAAAGCTCCGGCCCGACAACGGCGCCGCGATCCCACGCTCGTCGACGGCCTCCACGCCGCTGCCGGGCGCGGATGGGTCACGTCTGCGCGCGATCGCCGCGCTCGCCGCAGGTGATCCGTCCCTGGCCGCGCCGCTCTGTTCCCACTACAAGGGCGTGGCGGCGGAGATCGTCCACGCCGTGCGGAGCGAGTGGGCGCGGACGATCGGCGATGCGCTGCTACGGCGAACAGCGCTCGGCCTCGCGCCGTGCCAGGGCCTCGACTGCATCGACGCCGTCGCGGGGCTGATGGGACGGCTCCTCGGCTGGGATGGCGAGCGGACCAAGAGCGAGGTCGCCGCGTACTGCCGCGAGGTCGAGCCCATGCGTCGCTTCAGCGTGAAGTGACCTTCGTCCTGGCGCTCGACCAGGGAACGACCGGCTCTGCCGCGCTCGTCTTCGACGCGGCCGGAGCGGTCCGCGGCAGTGCCGACCGCGAGACCCGGCAGAGCTACCCGGCGTCCGGCCATGTCGAGCACGACCCGGACGAGATCTTCGCGACGACCATCGCGGTCGGGCGCGATGCGCTCGCCGCGGCTCGGATCGGCGCGAAAGACGTCGCGGCCATCGGGATCACGAATCAGCGCGAGACCACCGTGGTGTGGGAAAGCGCGACGGGCCGCCCGATCCACCCCGCGGTCGTGTGGCAGAGCCGCGCGAGCGCACAGATCTGCGAAGCGCTGCGTGCTCGAGGGCTCGAGGGACTCGTGCGCGCGCGCACCGGACTCGTCATCGACGCCTACTTCTCCGCGACGAAGGTCCGCTGGATCCTCGATCAGGTTCCGGGCGCGCAGGCGCGCGCCGAAGCCGGCGAGCTCCTGTGCGGGACGATCGACACGTGGCTGGTGTGGAAGCTCACCGGCGGCCGCGTGCACGTGACGGATGTGTCCAACGCATCGCGGACGATGGTCTTCGACATCCACCGGCGGCGATGGGACGATGAGCTGCTGGCGATGCTCGACCTGCCACGCGCGATGTTCGCGAAGGCCGTTCCATCAAAGGGCGTCGTCGGCGAGACCGAGCCCGCGCATTTCGGCGCGGCATTGCCGATCGCCGGGATCGCGGGCGATCAGCAGGCCGCGCTGTTCGGGCAGACGTGCTTCGCATCCGGCGAGGCGAAGAACACCTACGGCACGGGCTGCTTCCTTCTCGCGAATACCGGAACGACCGCAGCGCCCGCGCGCGGCGGCGTCCTCACGACGATCGCGTGGGACATCGGCGACGGCGTGCGGTACGCCCTGGAGGGGAGCGCGTTCATCACTGGCGCCGCCGTGCAGTGGCTACGGGACGGCCTCGGGATCATCACGCGCGCCGAGGAGACCGAGTCGCTCGCGACAAGTCTCACCGGCAACGACGGCGTGTACTTCGTCCC
>JALYLT010000265.1 GCA_030774095.1 Chloroflexota bacterium | reverse complement strand
CGCGGTGTTCGCGCGCTCGAAAAGTGCCGTCCAGATCTCGCGGTGCGCGGCCGCCGACAGGTCGCGACCCTTCGCCAGCTCGTCGGGCATTTTCCCCGCGTCCCACAGCTCGTCCCAGAGCGCGCGAGCCTTTTCGGGATCGATCCGCACGCCGCGCTCCGCCGCCGCCGCCACGATGACCTTGCCCGCATCTGGTGGTGAGAACAGCGTGTCGCCCCAATCGAACAGCACGCCGCGGATCTGTGTCACCGGCTCGATTCTGACGGAGCAGCGCGTTCCATCGCAGAATGCTCGCCGTGCGTGTCGCCATCCTCGGTGTCGGCCGTCTCGGCGCGTTCCACGCAAAGGTCCTGAGCGAAACGAAGGACGTGGATGAGCTGCGCGTGTACGACGCCGACCCTGCCCGCGCGAAGGAGGTCGCCGGCTCGCTGAAAGCGGAGGCGGCCGCGAGCGTCGACGACGCCCTGAAGGGCATCGACACCGCGGTCATCGTCACGCCGACGGACACGCACGCCCCGCTCATCAAGAAGTGCCTCGACGCGCGCATCGCGACGTTCTGCGAGAAGCCGATCGCGATCGGCATCCCAGAAACACGAGACATCGTCGCGCACGTCGAGCGCTCCAAGGGACGGCTTCAGATCGGCTTCCAGCGCCGCTTCGACGCCGGCTACCGAACGGCGCGCGATGCGATACGCGCCGGCAAGCTCGGCGACGTCTTCTCGTTCCTCATGGTGAGCTGCGACCGGCTGCCGCCGCCGGATGCGTACATCGCGACGTCGGGAGGGCAGTTCAAGGACCAGCTCATCCACGACTTCGACATCACGCGCTGGCTGTTCGGCCAGGAAGCCGTCGAGGTGACCGCGACCGGATCGACGCTCGGTTTTCCCCAGTACGAGGCGATGGGGGACGTCGGTACGTCCGCCGTTCTCCTTCGCCTCTCCGGCGGCTCGCTCGGTCTCATCACCGGGCTGCGCCACAACGAGGCCGGATACGACATCCATGTCGAGATCCACGGCGCGAAGGACACGCTCGCGATCGGCGTCGACCCACGCACGCCATGGCGCTCGGTCGAGGCGGACGCGCCACCGCTCGCCGGGCCGCCGTACCCGTCCTTCTTCGTGCGGTTCGACGGCGCGTATCGCGCGGAGCTCGCGCACTTCCTTAGCTTCGCACGCGGCGAGGCCGAGAACGCGTGCACCGCGGCCGACGCGCTCGAGGCGCTGCGCATCGCTGAGGCCGCGAGCCGCTCGTACCGCGAGCGCCGGACCGTGAAGATCGCCGAGATCACGTGACCCTCCGCGTCACGTTCATCGGGAGCGGGAATGCCTTCTCCGACGGTGGCCGCTCGCACGCCTGCATACAGGTGAGCGCTCCGGGGGTTTCTTTGCTGCTGGACTGCGGAGGCTCGTCCTTGCCGGCGATCAAACGCGAGGTCGATGCGGAGGCCATCGACGCGATCGCGATCAGCCATCTGCACGGGGATCATTTCGGCGGCATCCCGTACCTCGTCATCGAGCAGCACTTCGCGGGGCGGACCGCGCCCCTCGCGATCGGCGGTCCGCGCGCGCTCGCAGAGCGGTTGCGTGCGGCCGAGAGCGCGCTCTTTCCGGACTTCTTCCGCAAGACCAAGGTCCGGTTCCCGATCCGCGAGGTGGTGCTCGGTGCGAGCGAGACCGAGCTGGGTGGAGCCGCCGTGAGCGCCCTGCCGGTGAAGCACGTCGCGGAGTCCGATCCGCACGGCCTGCGCGTCCGGGTCGGCGACAAGGTGGTCGCCTATTCAGGAGACGCGACCTGGAGCGACGAGCTCGCGCGAGTCGCGAAAGGCGCCGATCTGTTCATCTGCGACGCGTCCTTCTTCGACACGGACGACCCGTCTCACATCTCGTATCGCACGCTGATGTCGCATCGCGACACCCTCGACTGCAAGCGGATCGTGCTCACGCACCTCGGCGCGGAGACGCTGGCACGTATCGGAGAGC
The DNA here is from genome assembly GCA_030774095.1 of Chloroflexota bacterium. Classification (GTDB taxonomy): domain Bacteria; phylum Chloroflexota; class Limnocylindria; order P2-11E; family P2-11E; genus CF-39. The sequence continues at coordinate 1,756 of JALYLT010000265.1, read as the reverse complement.
TCGAGCTCGAACACGCGGTGGACGGGACCACGCTCTCGGTCTAGTCAGGCATGATTCGTCCGTGTCACTGACCCGTTCGGTCGCCGAGTTCATCTGCGCCACTCCTCGCACGTCGATCCCAGCATCGGTGCGGAGGCTCGCGACACGCTCGATCCTCGACGGCATCGGCCTCGCTCTGGCCGGGAACGCGGCCGCGACCGGCGCCATCGTTCGCAGCTACCTCGCGGGTCTCGGCTCGAGTGGCCCGGCGACGGTGATCGGCTGGGCGGAGACGCTGTCTCCGCGATTCGCCGCGTTCGCGAACGGCATCGCGATCCACGCCGACGATTACGACGACACGCAGCTCGCGGTCAGGCCCGACCGCGTTTACGGTCTGCTGACGCACCCGACGGCCCCCGTCCTGCCCGCGGTCCTCGCTGTCGCGGAGGCGGAGGGCTCGGCCGGTGCGGACCTCCTCGACGCGTACATCGTCGGAACGGAGGTCGAGATGAAGGTCGCCGAGGCCATCGATCCGCGGCACTACCGCGACGGGTTCCACAGCACCGGCACGATCGGCGCGATCGGTGCCGCCGCCGCGCTCGCGAGGCTGCGCCTTGCGGATGAGATGACGACACAACGCGCTCTGGGCATCGCCGCAAGCCAGTCCGCCGGACTGCGCGAAAGCTTCGGCACGATGACCAAGCCCTTCCACGCGGGCCGCGCAGCCGAGAGTGGGGTCATCGCCGTCGACCTCGCCTTGCGCGGCTGGACCGCCGCCGAGAACATCCTCGAGGCGCCGCGCGGATTCTTCCGCGCGGCCGGCGGCGGGTACGACGCCACTGCGATCGACGGCGCGCTCGGGCGTCCATGGTCGTTCGATTCACCGGGTGTCTCCATCAAGCCGCACCCCTCCGGCTCGCTCACGCATCCCGGCATGCGCGTGATGCTTCGGCTCATCGAGGAGCACGACATCAAGCCGGAACAGGTGCGCCGCGTTCGCGTCGGCACCAATCGCAACATGCCGAACGCGCTCATCCATCACCGGCCGCGGACCGAGCTGAATGCGAAGTTCAGCATGGAGTTCTGCATGGCCATCCTTCTCCTCGAGCGGAAGGCGGGTCTCGCTCAGTTCACGGATGAGGTCGTGGCGCGCGACGACGTGCAACGGCTCATCGAACGGATCGACTTCGACGTGCACCCGGAGGCCGAGGCCGCGGGTTACGAGAAGATGACGACTATCGTCGAGGTCGAGCTCGCCGACGGTCGTGTCGTGCGCGGACGCGCGGACTTCGGCAAGGGTAGTCCGGCCGACCCGATGAGCGACGCCGAGCTCGAGGCCAAGTTCCGCGACTGCGCGGCGTGGGGCGGACTACCTGAAGCCGACGCGCGCGACGTCGCGGATCTGATCTGGCGGATCGAGGAGCTCGGTGACGTCCGAGATCTCACGCGCCCGCTCCGCAGCGCGCGGGTCGCGGCCTAGGCGGCGCCAGAGCCTGCGGGGGCGGCAACTCTCTCGCTCGCTGCTGGCTACGCCGGCCCGTTGATCATGGAGTGCGCGCCGTTCGGGCCGGCTGGGCGCAGACGCTCGCTCGAGAAGTTGCCGCCCCGCCGGGCTCAGACCTTCTTCGGCGCCTCGTCCGGGAGGACGACGATCGCCTCCGCCGGCAGGTGCAGCTTGAGGTCCGGCCCCGTCACCGGCCGCTGCGAGGACGCGCGCAGCTCGCCCTCCGGCGTGTCGAAGATGTACTCGTACTCAGCGCCGGCGTAGACGACCGAC
>JALYLT010000264.1 GCA_030774095.1 Chloroflexota bacterium | reverse complement strand
TCCGCATCCCGACCCGGGTTCGATCGGGTCCGAGCCGGAGCTCTTGGGCGCGATCGTGGGCCTCGCGCCACGGTTTGTGACGTACCTCCTGAGCTTCCTGACACTCGGCATCTTCTGGGGTGCTCAGCAAACACAGTTCAACCAGCTCGCTCGGGCCGACCGTCATTACGCCTGGCTCAACCTCGCGTTCCTGGCGGTCGTGGCGATCATGCCGTTCTCCACGTCGCTGCTCGCGGAGTTCATCACGTACCGGCTGGCTCTCGCCTTCTACTGGCTGAACATCCTCGCCCTCGGAGTGGCGTGGTACGCGATGTGGATCTACGCGACACGCGCCGGGCTGGTGAAGGAGGGGACCGGCCCGGACGTGTCTCGCGCGCTCAGGCAGAGGTTCATCGTGGCGCAGGCGCTGTACGCCTTCGGGGCGCTGCTGGGTCTGGTCAGCACGTACTGGGGGCATCGCGTTCATCGTGCTGGTCCAGCTCAACTTCGCGGTGACGCCGCGTTTCCGGCTCCTGTCCCGGATCTGACCGCGTCGCTCGCCCGGTCGCCGAGACGGCAGTCGGCCTGGACCCGGCCGTCAGGGCCGTGCGCGGGTCTCCGCGGTTGACCAACCGTAATGAAACCCCCTAAACTTCACCTTCGGCTGTCTTTCGAGACGGTGACCGCCTGTGACAGGGCGGTCATTTCGCGCATCGGCCCGTTCGCGATTTTGTGACTGCGGCCGCGCTGCGCCTGGGGACCGCACCCGCGAGGGTCGGCTCCTCGGTCGGCTGGGGAGCCCAATCGCAGATCGGTCAAGAGTCCTCTTTGGCGCGTCCGCGTGCCCTTGAGAGACGTAACAAAAGGAGTCCACGTGCCAACGATCTCGCAGCTGGTCCGTCGCGGGCGAAAGGCGCAGAAGAAGAAGGTGGACACACCTGCCCTGCGCACGACCTGGAACTCGCTCAAGGGTCGCCACACCAAGCTGCGTCGTGGCGCGCCTCAGAAGCGTGGTGTCTGCACGGTCGTCCGGACGATGACCCCGAAGAAGCCGAACTCGGCGCTGCGAAAGATCGCGCGTGTCCGTCTGACCAACGGGATGGAGGTCACCGCCTACATCCCGGGCATCGGCCACAACCTCCAGGAGCACTCGGTCGTCCTCATCGAGGGCGGCGCCGTACCGGACCTGCCGTCGGTGAAGTACCACATCGTCCGCGGCACGCTCGACACCGCTGGAGTCAAGGACCGCAAGCGTGGTCGCAGCCTCTACGGCGCGAAGAACCCCAACCCCAAGAAGAGGAAGGCGTCCTAACGTGCCACGACGAGCTCGCCCGCAGGAACGTAAGACCGCTCCCGATCGCAAGTACGGGAACGTGTCGCTCGCGCAGTTCAACAACAAGCTCATGCAGCGTGGCAAGCGCACGACCGCGGAGGGGATCATCTACGGCGCCCTCACGCAGGCCGAGACGACCACGCGCAAGCCGGGCATCGAGGTCTTCGAGCTCGCGCTGAAGAACGCCATGCCGCTCATCGAGGTCAAGCCGCGCCGCGTCGGTGGCGCGACCTACCAGGTCCCGGTCGAGATCCGCGCGGACCGTCGCACCTCGCTGGCGATGCGCTGGCTCATCCAGGCCGCGCGCAAGCGCCCGGGCAAGTCGATGGCCGACCGCCTTGCCGGCGAGCTGGTGGATGCGATGAACAACGCCGGCGGCGCGGTCCGTCGTAAAGAAGAGACGCACAAGATGGCCGAGGCCAACAAGGCGTTCTCTCACTACAAGTGGTAGCGGCAGCTGAGATGATCGAGACGAAGTCGACTAAGGCCGTGAACGTCAAACGCGAGTACCCGCTGGAGCGCTATCGCAACATCGGGATCATCGCGCATATCGACGCGGGCAAGACGACGGTGACCGAGCGCGTGCTCTTCTACACCAAGAAGATCTACAAGATCGGCGAGGTCCACGACGGCGCCGCCACCATGGACTGGATGCCGCAGGAGCAGGAGCGCGGCATCACGATCACCGCGGCCGCCACGACGTGCTTCTGGAAAGATCACCGCGTGAACATCATTGACACGCCCGGGCACGTGGACTTCACCGTCGAGGTCGAGCGCTCGCTGCGCGTTCTCGACGGGGCGGTCGTCGTGTTCGACGGCGTCGCCGGCGTGGAGCCGCAGTCCGAGACCGTGTGGCGCCAGGCCGACAAGTACAAGGTTCCGCGCATCTGCTTCGTGAACAAGCAGGACCGGCTCGGCGCGGACTTCAGGCGCTGCGTCGACATGATCGTCGACCGCCTCGGGGCGAACCCGGCCGTCATTCAGCTTCCCGTCGGCAGCGAGGACAAGTTCCGCGGGGTCATCGACCTCATCGAGATGAAGGCGATGCTGTGGCCGCAGGACACACCAGCCGATCCGATCATCGAGGAGATCCCGGCCGACATGCTGGAGGAAGCGAAAGCGGCGCGCGAGGCGATGGTGGAGAAGGTCGTCGAGACCGACGACAAGCTGCTGCACCGCTACCTCGAAGAGCACCACATCACGCCCGAGGAGCTTCGCGCGGCGCTGCGCGCTGCAACTATCGCGAACAAAGTCGTGCCCGTGCTCTGCGGCGCCGCGCTGCGCAACAAGGGCGTGCAGCCGATGCTCGACGCGATCGTCGACTACCTGCCCTCACCGCTGGACGTCCCGCCGGTCGAAGGCGTCGATCCGAAGAGCGGCGAGCCGCTCGTGCGCGAGCCGCGCGACGACGAGGCCTTCAGCGCGCTCGCCTTCAAGATCATGAGCGACCCGTTCGTGGGCAAGCTCGCGTTCTTCCGCGTCTACTCGGGCTTCCTCGAGGCCGGCGACACCGTCTACAACCCCGTCAAGGACCGCCGCGAACGCATCGGTCGCATCATCCTGATGCATGCCAACGACCGCGAGGACGTGGAGTTCGTCGCGACCGGCGACATCGCCGCTGCAGTTGGGCTGAAGTCGACATTCACCGGCGACACGCTCTGCGATCCCGACAAACCGATCGTGCTCGAGACGATCAAGTTCCCCGAGCCGGTCATCCAGATCGCCGTCGAGCCGAAGACGAAGGCCGACGAGGAGAAGATGTCGCTCGCGCTCGCCCGTCTTGCGGAGGAGGATCCGACCTTCCGCGTGCACACCGATCCCGAATCGGCGCAGACGCTCATCTCGGGGATGGGGGAGCTGCACCTCGAGGTGATCGTCGACCGCATGCGGCGCGAGTTCAAAGTCGCCGCCAACGTCGGTCGGCCGCAGGTCGCCTACCGCGAGGCGATCACCAGGGCAGTCAAGGCCGAGGGCCGCTACGTCAAGCAGTCCGGCGGCAAGGGCCAGTACGGCCACGTCATTGCCGACTTCGAGCCCCTGCAGCGTGGGGCCGGCTTCGAGTTCGACTGGAAGGTCAAGGGCCAGGGCCTCAGCAAGGAGTGGGCGAAGGCGATCCAGGCCGGCATCAAGGAATCGATGGAGAACGGTGTGATCGCGGGCTACCCGGTGGTCGACCTCAAGGTGACCGTCGTCGACGGCTCGCAGCACGACGTCGACTCCAACGAAATGGCCTTCAAGATCGCCGGCTCGCTGGCGCTGAAGGATGCGGTCCACCGGGGCAACCCGGTCATCGTCGAGCCGATCATGAAGGTCGAGGTCGTCGTCCCGCAGGAGTACATGGGCGACATCATCGGCGACCTCAACAGCCGCCGCGGCCACGTCGCCGGCATGACCGAGCGCGGGAACGCTAGCGTCATCACCGCGTA